>JAJDCC010000149.1 GCA_029261015.1 Candidatus Omnitrophota bacterium
GCCTACGCCTGTTGCCACTGATTTGATTGGTGGCGTGCCTCAAGATAAGATTGATCGATTGATTAATCGCCAAGCTGTGCGTCGATTGGGGGAGTTTCGCGATATTTCTAATGTGGTTGATTTCTTCATTCGTCCAGAAAGTGATTTCATTACCGGACAAGTCCTTTATTTAGGTGGGGTTTAGCGTCTGCTATTACCGATGGCTGTATTCTCACAACTCCTTGATCAATTGGCTCAGTATGACAATCAAACCTGTTTGATTGAAAATGATCAATCGCTGAGTTATTCCCAACTACTGAAAGATGCCCAGTCATGGGCATCTTTATTCGTAAAAGAAGGCATCCAACCGGGAACTGTGATCAGCCTTGAAGGGGATCTCTCCTCTACTTATTTAGAGGCGTTTATTGGAGCTATTCAGTTAGGGTGCATTGTGCTTCCCATAGGTGATTCTGTTTTATCTGATAAACGTCAGGATTTTCTTAAAGCCTCGCAAGTAGAAGTGCGTTGTCAAATCTCGCAGGCAGCTGAGCCTAAGTGTGCGGTCACCGATGTTCGGGCCGATCATGAATTGTTGCAGTGGTTACGCAACCAAAAGGCAGCTGGACTCATATTGTGCACATCGGGCACCAGTGGAAAACCCAAAGCGGTATTACACAGTGCAGAGCGTTTTTTCAGTAAGTTCCTCAAGTCACGCAAATCTTTCAGAACGCTGGCATTTTTTGCTTTTGATCACATGGCTGGCATGGATGCGGTCTGGTACGGATTGGCAAGTGGATCGACTTTAGTACTAGCCCCAGAACGTTCGCCTGAAGGGATTGCGCAGGCGGTGCAAAAGCACAAGGTTGAAGTTTTACCCACATCACCTACATTCCTGAATCTCTTTCTGTTATCAGGCGTGCTGCAGCAATTTGATTTATCCTCGTTAAAAATCATCACTTATGGGTCAGAACCGATGCCTGAGCCTTTGCTTAAAAAACTCAATGCCAGTGTTCCTGATGTTAAGCTGATCCAAAAGTTTGGCATGAGTGAATTGGGTTCGCCGCCGTCTAAATCTAAAGGTCCTGAATCTCTGTGGATCAAGATTGCTAGTGAATCGCTTAAGATTAAGGCCGTAGAGGGCATTTTGTGGATTCATTCACCGCACACAATGCTAGGCTACCTCAATGCAAAGAGTCCTATAGATGCAGAAGGGTGGTTGAATACTGGAGATCGTGTGGAAGTGGATGGGGAGTATGTGCGTTTTTTGGGGCGCGATTCTGATTTGATTAATGTGGGTGGGGAAAAAGTAGACCCTCTTGAAATAGAGTCTGTCATTGCACAGGCAGATAATATCCAAAGCGTGATTGTCAAAGCGGAGCGCCATGCTTTAATGGGGAATATTGTGGTTGCTGATATTTGTCTTGAGCAGCCTGAAGATGCGATGCAGTTGAGGCATCGGTTGCAATGGTATTGTCGCGAACGGCTGGCCTCCTATCAAATTCCCGTAAAGTTTACTGTGGTAGAGCGTTTAAAGATGACGGACCGTTTTAAACAAGAACGCTCCTAGTTTATAAATAAGGTAATATTTAAGGTTGAGCGCCAATTTCGGCGCTCTTTTTTTGTCTTCTGTGAACACTACACACCTGTCTTCTTAATCAGGTATACTTTTTAAGTCATCTTAAGTTTCTTCATATTTCTCTAAACGAAAGAAGAACAGTACTTTAGGAGTATTCATGTCTATCCGTGTAGCGATTATTGGTTGTGGGCAGTGGGGAATGAACCATGTACGCAACTTTATAGCAGACCCCAATGCAGAGGTCGTGGCCTGTTGTGATCCGCGTCAAGAAAGACTGGAATCCATTGCTGAGCAGTATCCACAAGTGGGGTATGTGACTCCCGATATGTCTAAGGTGTTCAGTGATAAAACCATTCAAGCGTGTGTGATTGCTGTGCCAAGTCAAATGCATACGCAGATCATTGAAGAAGCCCTGAATCAGGGCAAAGATGTGTTGTGCGAAAAACCCCTGACGACTGATTCTGCATCCTGTGAACGAGTGATGCGGCTGGCCGAGCAAAAAGAACGCATTTTGATGGTCGGGCATGTATTTGTCTTCAATGGTGCTGTGCAGCGCCTTAAGAAAGACATTGACCAAGGGGACTTAGGTGCGCTGCATTATTTCAGTGCGCGCCGTACGAACTTAGGGCCCGTTCGTCCTGATGTCGATGCGCTATGGGATTTGGCTCCACACGATTTATCCATTTTTGATTATTTGCTCAACGGTCAGCTCCCCGAGCATGTTTCAGCCTATGCAGGGGCTTTTCTTGATAAAGATAAAGCGGATGTTGTTTTTGTGACTTTGGGGTATCCCAACAATGTGGTGGCCAATATCCAAGTCAGTTGGTTAGATCCTCAGAAGCGGCGTGAAATTACCGTAGTCGGTTCTAAGCAGATGGCTATTTTTAATGATATGTCTTTTGATGCACCGCTCTGGCTTTATGATAAAGGCTTAGAGATGGAGCATAAACCTTATGAGTCTTTTGAAAAATTTCGTATTTTATCCTGGGATCGAGATGCACGCGTTCCCAAAATTCCACCGCAAGAGCCTTTAAAGGTCGAAACTGCACACTTTTTAGAGTGTGTAAAAAATCGACAGACGCCCATTACCGATGGACGCAATGCCTTGCGTATCATTCAAGTACTTGAGGCAATCAGTGAATCGATGAAGCTTCAAGGCAAACCCATTGCTTTACAACAGGTAAGCTAATGTCTTTACACGGACCCTTAAACTCACAACCCAAACTAGGAGAAGGAGCCTATTTGGCTCCTGGTGTGGTGTGTGGTCGTGGAGTCATTATCGGTAAAGGGAGTGTTGTGCGCGAAGGGGTTGTGCTGTATGACAATGTGGAAATTGGTGAGCAGTGTTTCATTGGCCCTCATGCCGTATTAGGAGAGGCTCAGCGCAGTCACTATGACAAACCCAATCAAGAGAATGAAGTGACTCATATTGGGGGACACAGTATTTTAAGAGCAGGAACGGTGGTGTATAGCGGGACATCCATGGGTGAGTATTGCGAAACCGGTGCGTATGCACATATTCGCGAGCATACCCAAATTGGTCACCACACGCGCATTGGTACCTATGCAGATATTCAAGCTGAAGTGGAAATTGGGAACTATGTGTCGATGCATAGCAATGTCACTGTCGGTGCCTTGTCGAAAGTGTCGGATTATGTTTGGTTAATGCCGCATGCCATGTTGATCAATGATTGGTATCCACCCACTTGTTTGAGATATGAGGGGCCAGAAGTGGGGGAATATGCCGTCATTGGGGCTCGCAGTACTTTATATCCTGGCGCCAAAGTGATGGAACATGTATTTGTGAGTGCGAACACGACAATCAAAGGAACTGTGGATTCTTACAGTTTAGTTTCTGGGGATCCGGGAAAGGTGGTGGGTGATGTGCGCAAGCTGCTTGCCATGGTCGGAGATCAATTAGTGGCACCTTATCCATGGAAGAAACACCGCAAAGACGGTTATCCTTGGGGGGAGTGAAAGTGATTCATGATGAGTGAGCCAAAGCGTATCTTGATCATTCATCTTGCAGGAATAGGCGATCTTATCATGGGATTGCCTGCGATCAAAAGTTTAGTTGAAACCTACCCTAATACGCGTATTGATTTGGTTCATCTGGACCGAAGCCTTTCCCTTGACGCTTGTATGCATGGAATTGATAAGTGTTATCACTTCTCAGAAAAAAAGACTTTAAAAGCCTGGTTACATAATCTCAAAACACTCATGCAGCTGCGTTATGTCCACTATGATTGGGCCATTAACATGTACAGCATTCATCGATGGATAGGTGGGGTAAAGATTGATGGAGTGATGCGCGTGGTGAACCCTAAAAAACGCATTGGCCGACAGGGAAAAGGCATTCACTTTGACTTGGGTCCCCAAGAATCCGATTTAGAAGGATTGCATGAAGTGGAAAGGCAATTAGCCGTCACGAAAATTCTGGGAGTTTCTGGTGAGCCTGTGCGCAACAGTTTAAA
>JAJDCC010000150.1 GCA_029261015.1 Candidatus Omnitrophota bacterium
TTGATTCCAAATTTGCCTTTTGATGTCCAGAATTATGGACTGGGGTTGAGTCGAGCACCTTTTGTGACTTATGCACTCGCCACAACTCTAGGGATTTTGCCCGGATCTTTTGCTTTTGTTTATTTGGGATATTCTTTATCAGAGCCTCAGCATTTATGGAAACTGGGTGTTGCTGTAGCTGTCATTGTTGTGATGATGGTGATTCAAAGCAAAGTGAAAAAAGCGAAGCAGGTATCGGTATGAGGGTCTCCCTTCCTCCTAACGATGTTTATAACCAAGAGCTACTACGTCAAACACATCCTGAAGATTGGCAAAACCCAACGCCACAGGGACGCTACAACCTGGTCGTGATAGGTGGGGGGACAGCAGGGTTGACAGCCGCTGGAGCTTGCGCAGCTGTCGGCGGGCGTGTAGCCCTCATCGAAAAACACTTTACAGGTGGGGATTGTTTGGTGACAGGTTGCGTGCCTTCTAAGGCGCTGATACGTTCTGCTCGCGCTGTGTATGCCATCAACACAGCACAAGATTTTGGGGTGAAGGTGCCGTCTGTAGCAGAAGTGGATTTTGATGCGGTCATGGAGCGGATGCGTCGATTGCGCGCGCGTATCAGTCCTGCAGACTCGGTTCAAAAACTCAAAGACTCGGGTGTTGATGTGTATCTGGGAGAAGCGCGGTTCATTTCTCCTGAAGCGATTGAAGTCGATGGAACCGTCCTGACTTTTTCGCGAGCACTGATTGCAACAGGTGGACGCCCTTGGATTCCGGATATCCCTGGATTGAAAGATGCAGACCCTTTAACGAGTGAAACCATATTTCAACTCACTGAATTGCCTAAGCGTTTGGCCGTACTGGGGGCAGGTCCGATTGGCTGTGAATTGGCCCAGACATTCAGGCGTCTAGGCGCGGAGGTGTGTTTAATTCAAAAAGCTTCCCACATACTGATGCGCGAAGATCAGGATGCTGCGAGTTTGGTGCAGCAACAGTTTGCTCAAGAAGGGGTTCAGCTTATTTTGAATGCAGAATTAAAGGCAGTTGTTGTTGAAGGGGAGGCAAAGCAGTTAAAGATTCAAACGCCTCAAGGGTTGCAACAGTTGACGTGTGATGAGGTTTTAGTGGCGACAGGGCGAAAGCCGAATATCGATAATTTGGCTTTGGATAAGGCAGGAGTGTCGATTTCAAACCGAGGGCTTGAAGTAGATGCTTATTTAAAAACCTCTAATCCTCGTATTTTTGCCGCGGGGGATGTGGTTTCACACTTTCAATTCACGCATACAGCAAATGCATTTGGTCGCATGGCTTTTATGAATGCGCTTTTCTGGGGGAGAAAGAAAACTGAAACCGCCGTTGTGCCCTGGTGCACTTATACAGACCCTGAAGTCGCACATGTTGGTTTGTATGAAGACCAGGCCAAGCAACAAGGCTATCAAGTGGACACAATAACGGTTTCTTTTAAAGAAATGGATCGGGCGATACTCGACCAGGAAGATACGGGATTTGTGCGCGTGCATCTTAAAGCGGGCTCTGATCATATTTTAGGAGCCACTTTGGTGTCAGCGCATGCCGGTGAGTTATTGTCCTATATCACCTTATTGATGTCTTTGGGCAAAGGCTTATCCGCTCTATCTGAATTCATTTATCCTTATCCTACGCAAACAGAAGTTTTAAGAAAACTGGCCAATACCTATCAGCAACGCAAATTGAAACCTTGGGTGGTTCAGGTGTTGCGTCGTATACTGGCTTATAAACGTTGAGTGTTAACCCTTAACTCGTGGGGCCTTATGTTAAAAAAACTGATTTTAATGACAGCTTGCTTGTGTTTATTGGGTAGTGGTGCTTTGGCTTACGCAGAGGATATTGTGGATGTCGAGCCTTGGCATCAGCTCTTGCAGCGGTATGTGGATGAGTCGGGTTTGGTTGATTATGAAGGGCTCAGTCGACAACAAAAAACCATCAGGGAATTTTTGGTTGAGGTCGCGCATGCAGATTTGCAGCAGCCTGTCACTCAGGCAGAAAAAATGACTTTTTACATCAATGCCTACAATGCTTCTGTGGTGGTAGCGATTTTGGAACAGTACCCCATCAAATCCGTGAAAAAGGTGAAGGGTTTCTTTGATGCAGCCGCTTTTGATGTGGGGGGAGCGTCGCTTACCTTGGATGCTTTAGAATCACAACTGCGTACTATGGAGGATGCCAGAGTGCATTATGCCTTGGTATGCGGGGCTTTGAGTTGCCCGCCTCTCAGGAACGAGGCCTACCGTGCCGATACGCTTGATTATCAGCTCCAGGATCAAGCACGACGCTTCTTGCAAGACCCAGCTCGGGGCATTGAGGTGTTAGGTAAAATGGTGAAAATCTCCAGTATCTTCAAATGGTATCAAAAGGATTTCCTGCCGGATGGAGTGAGTCAATGGGAGCCTCAGCACGTAGTCGATTTGGCTCAGAATGACGCTCATTTGCAGCTTCAGGAGGCGCTTAAGGGGGTTAAGAAGGTCAAATTCCTTAGGTATGATTGGGGGCTAAACGATCAAAATCGGTAGGCCTCAAAAAAAGTCATTTTTTTTGAGGTAGCGATACCTTTAGGGCCCTTTTCTTAGCCGTACGCCTCATTGTAATGCTGTAACTTGTTTATTATGAATAAGTTACAAACTTACCTGTTTTAAGCTTCCGTTGCTTGGAGCTCCAGCTTGGATGGTTACAGAGCTTATTTCTGCTTAAATTCCCATACATTTCAAAAGTATCACGTAATTTTCTATCTCTTGATAGCGCTACCTTCCTAAGGCATACTCGAATACATAGAAAGGGTAAACCTCCACTACACACAGAGTCACCAGAAAAGATGAAGGTCTAGTGGGTTCGCATAAGTGAATGCGGATACGGAGACGTAGGGACACAAAGTTGCGAGTCCGCATAGTGCAAAGCGGATAGTCGGACTGCCTAGTTGAGGCAGTCCTTTTTTTTACTACTCTGAAGCGATGAACAGTGCGAAAAAGACAAACAACTATGAAGAATGCATTAGAGCAAACCAAAGGTATATACGAAGCGATCATGTCTGAATTAGAGCGATTTTATCTTTTATGGCGTTACCAGCATCGGATTCCTCCGGTCACTATGGTGTTGAAGCGATCCTTTGATTTTCTAGGTGCCGTCTCTATTTTACTTTTAGCTTCACCTATCCTCATTTTATTAGCGGTACTGATTAAGTTGGATGATCCTAAGGGGCCGATATTTTACTCACAGACTCGAGTGGGTCAGTGGGGTAGACCGTTTAAGATGTTCAAGTTTCGTTCGATGCGTACCGATGCTGAGGCCAATGGTCCCGTATGGTGTGCGCAGAAAGATGATCCACGTATGACCCGAATGGGTGGTTTCTTGCGCCATTCACATTTAGACGAATTACCTCAGTTATGGAATGTGATTCGGGGAGACATGAGTATTGTAGGGCCAAGACCAGAGCGTCCACATTTTGTTTCTGAATTGAATCGGTCCATTCCGCAATACTCTCATCGATTACTCGTCAGGCCAGGTATCACCGGCTTGGCACAAGTTTACTACCGCTACGATGCTTCAGTAGATGATGTGAAGCGTAAGCTACGCTTTGATCTGTTGTACGTGAAGCGCATTGCAGTCGGGTTGGATGTTCAGATTATGTTCTGGACTTTATCCACCATTCTTTTCAACCGCTTGTTGCCTTTCTTGAAAGAGAGTCGCGGTTAAACCAGGTGTGTGTGGGGAGTAGTGGCTGTTTGCCACTCTCATGAAGACCATGGCGATTATTTGCCATGGTCTTCTTTTTGCATTTAAAATTAGTGCCTGTCACCATTAAACTCTATACTGTAAACAATGAACTTGACCCAACAAATCCACCATCAATTAGACACCACCTTCGCTCCACAGCATTTGGATGTGATCGACCAAAGCCATCTGCATGCAGGGCATCAAGCTGTAAAAGAAGGTGCCGGTTCGCATTATGCCGTCATTATCGTTTCTGAGCAGTTTATTGATCAATCTCGAGTCAAGCGCCATCGGCAAGTGTATAAGGCTGTAGAAGAGCTCATGAGGGGCCAAATTCATGCGTTGGCTGTGCAGGCTCTGACTCCAGAAGAGTGGCAATTGCGTCAAAACGCATAGGAAGAAAATGCCTCGAATCACAAAGGTCTATACACGTACAGGCGATGATGGCACGACCGCTTTGGGCGGTGGTCAACGTGTGTCCAAGTCACATATCAGAATCGATGCTTTTGGTGAAGTGGATGAACTCAATTCCTGTATTGGTGTGGCTATGGCTTCTGATTTGGATCCGCAATTAATCGTGCAGCTGAAGCAAATTCAGAATGACTTGTTTCACCTAGGTTCGGATTTATGTATCTTGGAAGCAGATAAAGCAAAGTTTAACGTTCCACAAATTGAGCAGAGGCATATTGATCAGCTTGAGCAGTGGTTAGATCGCTTATCTGAGTCCCTTGAACCTTTGCAGAATTTTATTCTGCCAGGTGGGGTGATGGGTGCGGCACAACTTCATTTGGCGCGTACCATTTGTCGTAGAGCAGAACGTCAATTAGTGAGTCTGAAAAAAGAAGAAGCGATTGGACACTTTACGGTGCAGTATCTCAATCGCCTCTCGGATTTGCTTTTTGTGATGGCTCGTTATCAGAACAAGGTGTCTGGCAACGAGGATGTTTTGTGGAACTCGCGTGCCTAATTTCTAGAAGTGATAGCGCACTATAGGTTCTTCGCCATCTTCTTCTTCATCTTCGTCCACTAATAAGGCTTCGGCAACGGTGTTAGCGACAGAACCTGCGCCTTTCATCGTTCCTGCGGTCACGCCGACTACTGGGCCTTTTTCTGCGGTTTCTTCTGCGATACTCCTTGGAATTTCCACTACGGTCTCAGATAGAGTTTCTGCATCATCGTAAATTTTGTCGATTGAGCGGCGCTCGGCCGAGGCCAATGTGTGAGATACCCCCCAAACCAGCAGTGTTCCAATAAGTAACGATAAGTATCTTGCCATAACTTCCTCCTAATGAGTGATATGAAAACTTAAGCGGTGTGACCCGTTTCGGATAACCAACGCTCGCAATCAATAGCGGCCATACAGCCACTACCCGCAGCTGTGATTGCTTGACGGTACTTTTTGTCGGAGACATCTCCACAGGCAAATACTCCAGGCACTGAGGTTTCGCCAGAATCAGGTTTGGCTACTACATAACCGTAATCATCCAGTTCAATTTGGCCCTTAAACAATGTGGTATTGGGAGTGAAGCCAATCGCATAAAAGACCCCTGAACAACTGACATCTTGCTCTTCATTGGTTTGGCTGTTTTTCAAGCGCACGGCTTCAATTTGATTTTCACCGAGTACATCCACCAACTCACTGTTCCAAATGACTTCAATTTTAGGATTATTTAAGGCGCGGTCTGCCATGATTTTTGAAGCTCGCAGAGTATCACGGCGATGAATCATATAGACCTTAGACGCAAACTTGGTGAGGTAATTGGCTTCTTCACAAGCTGAATCCCCACCACCAATCACGACGAGCTCTTTGTTGCGGAAAAGGGGTAAGGCCCCATCACATACAGCACAAGCAGACATGCCCTTGGTCCATAAGCGCTCTTCATTTGGCACATGCAAACGTTTGGCCGTAGCACCGGTAGAAATAATCACTGCGTGGGTTTCGATGGTTTGCGAACTGGAGCTGACTTTAAAAGGACGCGAAGACAAATCGACTGAGGTGACATCCTCGGTAATGATCTTCGTATCAAAGCGCAAATTTTGTTTGCGCATATTGTCCATTAATTGCGGCCCTTCAATGCCCTCGGGAAAACCAGGGAAGTTTTCTACTTCGGTGGTCGTCATGAGCTGTCCCCCCGGAATGCCTCCGGCAATAAACCCTTCAAACATGACAGGTTTTAAATTGGCACGAGCCGTATAGATAGCAGCAGTATGTCCGGCAGGTCCGGATCCAATGATGACGACGTTCTCTGGCATAGTTCACTCCTTATAGCTTGATTCTTAGGGAAGATGATTCTACCAGAAAAAGGGAAGGGGTACTATGCTTCGGGCACACATCCGCTATAATGACTTCATGCAAAAGCTCGCTCTCCACTGGCAGATTCTGATTGCCCTCGGTTTTGCTGTCCTTGCCGGTCTGGCATTGGGCGAGACATCCGTTGCCGGTATTTCTCCGCTGGCTGTGTATGACTTCGTTGGAACCCTCTTTTTGAATGCCCTGAAAATGCTCATTGTCCCCCTAATCGTGTCATCGATGATCTGTGGTATGACGGGGATTGGTGATGCGCAAACCATGGGGCGACTGGGCGGAAAAACCTGTCTTTATTATATGGTGACTAGCCTATTAGCTATTTTAGTGGGTTTGTTGTTTGTGAATTTGCTTCAACCTGGGTTGATTGATGGGGCCCCTGCTCGTGAAGTCATTGGGCTCAGCGCGGACACACATACGGTTTTGGCTAAAGTAGAGGGACGCGGTGCAGGAGATTTGGTGAGTGTCTTTTTGCGCATTATCCCCAGTAATATCGTTGAGGCTGCAGTACAAGGACAAATGCTGGGGCTGATTTTCTTCAGTTTATTGTTTGGGTATTTTATGACAAAGCTGCCTAAGCAATTGAGTGAGACGCTCAGCTCATTTTGGCAAGGTGTGTTTGAAGTGATGATGCGCATGACGGATTGGGTGATGAGTTTTGCGCCCTATGGGGTTTTTGCTCTAGTGGCTAAAGTGGTGGCTCAAACGGGTTTGGCAGCATTTAAACCCCTTGCTGTGTTTTTTCTGACCGTGATTTTGGCATTAGCGACACACTTTTTTATTGTGCTTCCCCTTATGATCCGTTTCGTGGCCCAACGGTCACCACTCAAGCATTTTGCGGCGATGGCGCCTGCTTTGCTAACGGCTTTTTCAACAAGTTCATCTTCAGCAACTTTGCCTGTTACGATGGATTGTGTTGAAGATCGAGCTCAAGTGTCCAATCGAGTCACCAGCTTTGTATTACCGTTAGGGGCAACGATCAATATGGATGGAACGGCGTTGTATGAATGTGTTGCCGCTTTGTTTATTGCTCAAGCTTATGGACTGACTTTGGATGTGACGACACAATTTACCGTGGTGGTGATTGCGCTCCTGACATCGATAGGGGTGGCGGGCATTCCAGCAGCAAGTTTAGTAGCTATCTCAATCATATTAACAGCGGTCGGCTTACCAGCTGAAGGCATTGGTTTGATCCTGGCGGTAGATCGTATTTTGGATATGTGCCGCACCAGTGTGAATGTGTTCAGTGATTCATGTGGTGCGGTGATTATTGGACGTCTTGAAGGTGAAGAGCAAATTTTATCCAAGGACTAAAGGAGTTTTTGATGCGGCATGTTAAGCTTGCCAGTGTGGTTTTGTGTTTAGGGATGTGTGTCTCAGGCAGTGTTTATGCTGAGGAAGAATTAGTGCTGCAAGACCCTATAGGTTTAGAAGCATGGTCCTTGTGGAAAGATATTAAGCAACGCACTACAGAGCATTATGCTGCAAAAAATTTTGATGATGCTGAGAAAATGGCGCAAAAAGGTTTAGAAATTGCGCATGTTCTTGTGGCTTCTTCCTTAATTGATTTGGCTCAAGTATATGGAGTGCAAGGCAAAGTGAAAGAAACGGATGAGGCTGCAGAACAGGTATACAGCTTAGCTGAGCAGCTGTATGGTGCGCATCACATGGTGGTGAATATCATTGCAGAGCAGTTGGCCTTTTACTATGAGCATTTAGGGCGTATGGAAAAGTCTGAAATGTGGAGACAGCGAGCCCAGAAGCACGACCCTATTTCTTAAACGTGAGCTGTCCCTGATAGCATAAAAAGAACGGCGCTGGATATCTCCAGCGCCGCTTTTGCTACTCCCAGTAAACTAGGAATTTATTCAATCACGATATCATCAATCACAAACGAACCGGATGTCCAAGCTTCACCCGGATCGGCAAAGAACAGAATGTTATCGACATCGGTCAAATCGATCGAATCTACCCAAGAGTAATCTAGAGAGACTCGTTTCCAACCGACCCCATTGTTAAAGCTCACGGTACCTAATTCAACTTCGTTGTATTGGCGATCACGTAATTTCACAAGGACTTCGCCAGAGGCATGTGCCCAAAAACTCAGGCGAGTGCGTTGGCTAAAGTCACGGTTGGGATTGTTTGCCGAAATAAAGCCTGCTGTGATGGACCATGCGAGTCCATTTTTAGCAAACCCGATATTCATTGCGCCAAACCCACCATGGCTTGGATCCTTCGTTAAACTACGATTGTAGACTGTGGTGCCATCGTTGTCCCACCAACCTAGCGTGGTGTCTGGACTCCACATGTTCCCATCTTCAAAGTCTTCAATCACGATAGGGTTCCGTGTTTCAGCACGGATATTGTCCAGATAAAGAGTACCTGTGGCTGAAGCATCTCCTGGTTCAACAAAGAATAACAGGTTATCAATATCTGATAAGTCTATGCCTAGATCGGTAAAGTCAAAGACCAAGTGATTCCACCCATTAGGATCAAGAGCTTTTTGAGTAGAAACGTCTTGCTCGTTGATGCCTGCATCGCGTAACTTCAACAGGATATCCGCATCACCAAAAACGTCCATGGCAATTTGGTTATAGCCGGTTAAGTCCTTGTTGGCGTTGTTCGATGAGATATGGCCTGCTGTAATAGACCAGGGTAGGCCATTTTTGTTGTACTGCAATCCCATTGAAACAGAACCCTCAAAAACGGTGCCAAGTTCATTGAATCGTTGGTAGACCGTTGAGCCATCGGCATCCCACCAACCTAGGGAAGTGTCTGGCGTCCACATGTTTTGGTCTTCAAAGTCTTCAAGCGTTTTATTTGCAGGAACATATCCGGAGAATCCTGCACGTGTTAATGAGCGAATGACGTGCTCATTTTGCATGAAGCTGTCCCAAATCAAATCGCTGCGGTAGTTCTCGATGGAGAGTACGATAGCGCCTTGATCGATGGCCAGCTGCCAGGTGTCATACCAACTCGCTGAAGGTTTGAAGGAATCTACAAAACCGTTGTCGGTCCAAAGATTGTCACCGAAGTGCGTGTAGATATATTTCAAACCAGGAATGGCAATGTCAGGTGCTAAGAACACTGACCCACCCATACCTGTTGGAGCTACTGTTCCGTTAGACGTGTGGTAGTAGGAAGGTTGTGCTCCAAAAGCTTCATATCCGTAAGGATTGCCTGTAAAAGGAACCCCATCAGAAGCGGTAAGCCCCCAAATGTATTGGTTGTAGCCGAGTCCTGAATTATCGATACAGTACCGTTGGTTGGCTCGTGCCGCCTCAACGGAGTTGTCATACCAGTTCACTCCAAGACCGTCTGTTGTATTTCTGAAGTCATACCACAATTGCGGGTATTGATAGACAAACATCTGACCGCCTTCCGTAAAGACGAAATCAGGTCCGTTGTAATTGCCTTTTGGACGGCGTATTGCATAGAAGCTTTCTGCAGGGATGGGATGTGTTGGCGAACCTATCGCAAGCAGATTCAGCAAAATAGCTTCAGAATAGGATCCATAGTAGTTGATCATGCCTTCACCAGGTTTCCATGCTTGATGCATATATTGCTGGTGAGAGTCATACATCCAATCCCACTCAACACGCTCGTAGATGCTGTTTGAAATTGTAGCGACTTGTCCGCCAAAATATTCACCAGCTTGCAAAGCACCCGCGATAAACAGTGCTGTGTCTATTGTAGAGACTTCAAGAAACGGATCAGATGAAGGGGTTCCATCGGGTAATAAGAAGTGATAGAAAAATCCATGCTCCTTGGCAACAACTGTGTCAAAGGTCTGCATGACAGTTAAGGCGCGGTTATAGCCTTCAGTTTGTGTGATCCATCCGCGCTCCACACCTACTGTTAACGCAGAGAGATAAAATCCACTGGCAGCAGTACTGGCAATATTGGTGGGCGTGCTGCCGGTAGAGACACGATCCAAAGTCAATCCTATTGAGGAAGTGGCATCCAATAAGAATTGAAAGTGTGCTTCCTGAATGTGATCTAAGAATTGAGTGTCATTCAGTACTGTGACTGTGACTGTATTACTCCAATCACCGGCTTCACCACCGTCTTGGGGTGCAGCGTTCCATCCACGTACGCGGTAGCTGTATGTTCCTGGAGTTTTATCAGCCATATATTCCCAATTACCAGCTGGCCAGTATTCTGGGCCATTGCCAAATCCACCCCCTAGGTCTTCCTGTAGTTGATAGAGTGCGGCATTGTTTTCACTGGTCCACTTAACAGTAAGTCCTGTGCTTACTGGAGGGCGAAGCTGATCAAACAGTGTTGGTGCCAGCGGTACTGGTCCTGCTGAAATATTGACGGTTAGAGGCGAGCTCCAATCACCGGAATGGCCATTGTTTTGCGGGGGTTGTGTCCAGGATCGGACACGAAAATAATAAGTGCCTGCACTTTGTGCGGGAACTACTTCCCAAGCATTACTGGGCCAGAAGGCTTCTACGGTGCTGAATGAGGGGTCCGTTGATTTTTGTAATTCATAAAGTCCTGCACCTGAATCGCTACTCCATGAGAGGGTAAAGCTCTGATTTAAAATGGGTGCTGGAGAAGGGGTGTTTATTGTAGGGGCGATTAAGTTTTGAAGGTTAACTGGAACCCAGGCGGATTGGCGATACCAATAAGCCCCTGTCACTGGGTGTGATCCTGAATACCATACCAAAAATTCCCAAGTTCCGGGAACACCTACAACGGTGTGTTCCATGCTTGAACCTAAATTGGCTTCAATGCTATTAGGGGTGCGGACACGAATACTGACATCGTCGGGGGTGTCGCAAATGGGACCAAAAGGGATTCCTGCATGCGTGCCACCACCAAACTGAATACAGCTGGGGTCGGCGGAAAAAGAAAGGTTCCAAGCAGGCGCGGATGCGTCGTATTCGACATCCTCGATGGTTAAAGTCAGTGCCCAACTTGTTGATGTGAATCCAAGTAAGATTACCGTTGTAAAAAATACTGCTTTATAAAAGTGTTTAAGCCAACCCATTGTCTTCCCCTCCAGGATAGTGTTGTAAGCGATTACACTATATTCTAGAAGGTTTTAATGCCTGATGCAATAAATATTCGACAATATATGGTTTAGGAAATCGTCGCTGCAGAAGGGATTTCTGCTGTAGGTTGCTTTGCTGTAACCGATTGGTGAATAAAGGATTCCGTCATTTGATAAGCTTCATCATCCGTGAACTGGTAGGGAGGGTGTTTCATGAAGAAGGCCGAAGGGCCTTTGAGGATTCCGCTGACCTTTCGGTCAAGTGCTGTTTGGCAGCACCGAATGGCATCCATAGCTACCCCGCCTGAGTTGGGCGAGTCTTCTACGGATAGGCGCATTTCGATATTCATGGCAACGTCGCCGAACAATTTGCCTTCCATGCGCAAGAAACAGACTTTGTTATCGTTCTGCCAAGGCACATAGTCGCTAGGACCAATGTGAATGTTTTCTGGATCCAAGCGCTCAGCGGCCACAGATTGAACGGATTCTGTTTTAGATTTTTTCTTCGAAGCCAAACGTTTGTGATTCAGCATGTTCAAAAAATCGGTGTTCCCACCTGTGTTCAATTGATAAGTCCGCTCAAGTTTTACGCCGCGTTTTTTAAAAAGGTTGGTGAGCGTGCGGTGGGTGATGGTGGCCCCGAGTTGGGCTTTAATGTCATCGCCAACAATCGGTAAACCTTTGTCTTCAAAGCGCTTAGCCCAAGTAGGATCACTTGCTATAAAAACAGGCATGCAATTCACAAAACCTAAACCGGCTTCTAAAGCACATTCTGCATAAAAACGGGTGGCTTGTTCTGAACCGACAGGGAGGTAGTTGATTAATACAGTCGCGCCTGAATCTTTAAGAATACGCACAACATCGGCTTGCGTGGGTTCTTTAGCCGTAGATTTAACGAATGATCGATTTTCTGGATGGTCTTTCATATGCTCTGACATGCCATCCAGCAGGTTGCCCATGCTGACCTGGGTTCCTGTTAGGGGAACGTCTTTGCAGAAAACTTGTGTGCAATTGGGTTTGGCGAAAATGGCTTCGGCAACATCCTTGCCAACTTTACGAGCATCGATATCAAAAGCAGCTACTACTTGCAAATCGCCTGGCGCATACCCTCCAATATCCCAATTCATCAGGCCAATGGTTTCATTGGGTGTTTTGGTGGAATAATAAGTAATGCCCTGCAGGAGGGAACTCGCGCAGTTTCCAATGCCAACGATGGCGACTTTGATCTTACTCATCACAAGGTAAGCCCCTTTGTTTAAAAAAGTTAACCCAAATAAGGTATGTTTTCGGGTCTTCAAAGTCAAGTAGTAACTTGTGGAAAACCCTAAATTGGTGATCCATTCTAGCACAATTGGCCGCTGGGTGGCTTGCCTTAAGACCCGGGCTCTGCTAGCCTGACGGGGTCGTTCTCACAGCTTAAACGGTAGCCAAATGGAATATATCGATATTCAAGGTACTTCTCTCCAAGTTTCACGTATTGCACTCGGTACGTGGTCGATTGGAGGTTGGTTGTGGGGTGGCACTGACAAGGCACAAGCTGATGCTACGATTGAACGTGCATTGGATTTGGGTATTAATTTAATCGATACAGCTCCAGTTTATGGTTTAGGCAGTGCTGAAGAACTTGTCGGAAAAGTCATCAAACGATACAACCGGGATCGTTTTGTCATTTCCACCAAAGCGGGTTTGGAGTGGAGCGGTGAACCCACTAAGGTCGTGCGCAATTCCTCTACTCCTCGTTTACAACAAGAGTTAGACGATTCTTTGCGTCGTTTGCAAACCGACTTTATCGACATCTACCACATTCATTGGCCAGACACACGGGTTCCTCATGCTGAAGTGGCTGCGTTTATACAGAAGCAGCTACAGTCTGGCAAAATACGTGCAGTTGGATTAAGCAATTATTCCGTTGAGCAGCTTCAAGACTTTGATGCTCTTTGTCCCGTTAATGTGGTGCAACCTCCTTACAATTTATTTGAGCGAGACATCGAAGAAGCACTGTTGCCTCTTTGCAAAGAAAAAGGGTGGACGACATTAACATACAGTCCCTTGTGTCGAGGATTACTGAGTGGTCGAATGACTATAGAGACACAATTCCCCGCAGGCGATTTGCGTCGCATTGATCCAAAGTTCAGTGCTTTGATGTTGCCGCAGTACCTTAAAGCAGTGAATGATATAGATGCATGGGCACAAAAAGAATACGGCAAGTCCGTTACGCATTTAGCAGCGCGTTGGTTATTGGATCAGCCTCAAGTGCATGTGGTTTTATGGGGAGCGCGAAAACCTGAACACTTAGATGCAATCGATGCTATATTGGGCTGGGCTTTGGATGAAAAGGCCATAAAAACCCTTGAGACTTTCGTGAATGCAGCTGTTAAAACTCCCGTACGTATGGGCGTTATGCCTCCTCCTATGCGTACCGCTCAACAATCTGTGTGATGCACAACCCCAAGAGTGGGAAATGTTCATTGGACAGGCTCACACGCATATGCGTGCTAATCGTTTTGTAGAAGCCGAAAAAGCAGCAGATGCCGCTTTGAATGTGTTAGCCGTTTATCCTGATGCGGATGCAGCATGGACTTATGAAACCTGGGGGGTTTTAGGTGCGATTGCTTATGTGCGCGGAAATTATCGTGAAGCGCAAGACGCTTTAGCGCATGCCTTGAAGTATATCGATTCAGTGAAATATCCCAAGCGGTTAACCTCCGAAATTACTCCAGACAAACTCACTACTTACTTAGCGGACATCTACCACGAGCAGGGGGAATTTCACGAAGCAGAAACGTTATTGCGACAAGCTGGACTGGATGCTCAGTTGGCCTCTTTGTATTTGGATCAGGGGCTTACCGCTAAAGCTCAACAAGTGATTGAAGCGTTGGTCAACAGCAAACCGGAAGCATTGCTGCAAGATTCAGGGGAATCGGTTTTTGTGCGTGCGAAATCGGCTTACATTAATGGGGAGTTGGGTAAGGCAGAAAGGCAATTCACAAAAGTGTTGAGGGCACGCGAATCATTGTATGGAAAAGGACATGCTAAAACGGTTGAGCCTTTAATGGAACTCGCACAATTAGAGCGCTTAAAAGGGCAACACACACGGGCGATTCAATTAGGCGAACAGGCTTTGGCTGTCAATAAAACCTACTGGGGGGAGCAACACCCAAAATTAATCCGTAGCTATGATGAACTTGCGCGCACGTATTTAGATCAAGGGCGTTTTGCTGAAGCCCAGCAACTGATGGAGTCTGCTTTAGGCATTATCCGAAAACGGTCTTCAAAAGACACGCGTCGCGCCAAGCCACGCACTCTGATCAGTTACGCACAAATTTTGAACCATCAAGGGCAAAAAAATGAAGCACGTAAAGTGTTGTCTGAAGCCCAAGCAGCGCGTATCGAGTTGAATCAAGAGGTGTTGCCGGAAGATGTTGCGTTTTTAGAAACGCAAGCCCAATGGGCAGATGAAACCGATGATGTATTGATTGCCGAAGAGTATCACAAAGAGGCCTTAGCTTTAAACAAAACGGTTTACGGAGACAACCATCCTAATCAGGCGCGTTTGACTTCCAACTTAGCGCAACATTATGCGCAAACTGAAAATGTGGAGGCTACAGAAACATATACGCAACAGGCGCAGGATCTTTGGGTGCGGTATTTGGGACCAGGTCACCTTAAGGCAAAAGGGGGTGTTGCTGGGCAAAAGAAAAAATTATCTGCAGAGTTGGCAAACTCTGGGCCAGGGATGGCTCGTTATCACGAAGTGCTTGAATTAGCAGCTAAGTCTTTAGATGGCCGATTATTAGGTAACTCCGATGGCACGAATGCTCCTGTTGCTGAAGCATTATTCAAACGGGCATTAGAAATTTACGAACAATTGGTGGGGCCCAATGACCCTGAGTTGGCGATTGTGTTGGATAACTACGCAGAGTTTTTAAGGCAACAAGGAAGACAGCAAAAAGCGGATGAGTTAGAAGCTAGAGCAAAAAAAGTTAGAGGATATTAATGACACCAAAGACCTATATCAATCCATTAGCATTGCCCCACTATCAGCGAGGGAAGGCGGCTTGTTTTAAAGATGTTGTGGATGAAGGATGGATTTATCCTGAGAAATATGATTTTCGAGAGATGGCAGACCCGACAGTGATCAAATTTAAAGATCGCTGGTATTTGTTTCCGTCTGCGGGATTGTTATGGGTATCAGATGATATGGTCAACTGGGAATTTCATGCCATTGAGCCCTTTGATCCAGGTTATGCGCCGACCGTGATTCAAAAGGATGAGTATCTCTACTTAACGGCTTGTGATGCCGGGATGTGGCGCGCTAAAGATCCTATGGGGCCGTGGGAAGATTTGGGTCCGATTAAAGATGCGAAGGGAGATCCATTTTTGTGGCGCGATCCGATGCTCTATGTCGATGATGATGGCGAGATGTATGGATACTTTGGTTCGAATAAAGACGGCATTTATGTGGTGCAAATGCGACGTGATGATTTGACGCGCTTTGTCGATGATCCGATTAACTGTTTTGCGTTTAATCCGAATCATCAATGGGAACGTTTTGGTGAGAGCAATCAAGATCCTGATCAGAGTTGGCCCGAAGGCGCTTGGATGACTAAGCATCAAGGCCGTTATTATTTGCAATACTCAGCGCCAGGCACTGAATGGAAGAATTATGCAGTAGGTGTTTATGTTGGGGATTCACCCATGGGGCCATTTGAATACCAAAACCTGAATCCTAT
>JAJDCC010000016.1 GCA_029261015.1 Candidatus Omnitrophota bacterium
CGCATCAATCTTACGCAACTCCACATCTTCACTGACAATGAGTCGACAAGCCTCTTCACTGTTTTGAGGAATGTTGAGATCAGAACTCAGTACATTAGCCGTTCCTCCAGGAATAATTGCCAATGGCTTATTCAGGTGCAATACTTTTTGTGCGACCGTCGATACCGTCCCATCACCACCATAAATAGCGATAACATCAGGATCAAACGCTTTCATCTGTTCGCATAATTTGTCTAAATTCTTTTCATTAGTTACCCCTACCACCCAATTTGAATCGGCCTCTCCGAAAACTTGATTCATTGTATGTAGAATAGGTTCTGGCTTGCCGGACGAAGGATTAACAATTGCGAAGATTTTTTTATACATTTAAGATTCCTTATTCTCTAGAAAGAATTTTTCGAACTTCAAGATACGCTTTTTAACGTATCCTCTGTAGGGATCAGCAATCATTCGCTTACTTTTAATCATTTGCATCGCCTCAGCAGAAGAATACCCCCGAGCAATCAAAATAGCAGCAGCCATAGTTACACTGCGTCTTTTTCCCTGCTGACAATAAACAAGAACTTTCTCTCCTTGCTCTATAACAGGCAAAGCCGCCTCTACCCCTTTATTCAATGCACTACTGGGTATAGGAAATAAAAAATTGTCTCTTGTCTTTAATGCCAAGACCTGGCAATTCACTGCATCTAATTTCTCTATAGGAAAAGTAGCCCCTATCATGGATATAATGAGTTTAAAGTTCTCGGTCAAAAGCTTATCAATGCTGCTTTGATCCAGATAAGAGCTCACATACAGTTGTGGAGTAATTTCTGAGATATCATTCATGTACGTACTATTGTAAACATTAAACTCATAACAAGATAGAAGGCCTTATGAAAAACAACAATCCTCTCCAAAAATGGGTTAAAGCAGAACCGATAGTCCTAGGTAGCATTTTTGTCATCGTCTGCTGCTTATGGGGATTCTTGCGTTTAGCCACGAAAATCATGGGCCAGCAAGATCTGTACTATGATCAAAAAATCCTTCTATCCATGCGCCAATCGATTGATTTAGCTGAACCCATAGGTCCCTTATTCCTCAAGGATGCTATGGTTGACCTCTCTGCCCTGGGGAGTGTTTCTGTAGCTTTGGTCATTTTTGTCACAGTTCTAGGCTTACTGCTTATTCAACGGCAGCATCGCCTGGTCATATTCATGACACTGTCTATTTTTGGCGGCAGTGCTCTGTCCATATTTTTAAAAACTCTTTTTATGCGCTCGCGGCCTGACTTAATACCTCATTTAACCCCTGCGCATTATTATAGCTTTCCAAGCGGACACTCGATGACAGCTACCGTTGTCTATTTTACTTTAGCCATGGTGCTGTCTGAAGCTGCCCACGAAAAGATAATCAAACACTACATTCTTATTTGCGCCATTTTAATCATTGGCATTGTGGGCATCTCAAGAGTCTATATTGGAGTGCACTGGCCTTCAGATGTGCTTGGAGGATGGATGATGGGAACAGCTTGGGCGCTCCTTTGCTGGCTCATTCAAAGGAGCACCAAAAAGAAATAAAGTTACCTCTTAGAAAATAAAATCAATAATACCACCCACTAACCGAAACGGCAAAGCGACCACATCTCCCACAAAACCCACCATGCTGCTAGCAACACCCCGATCTTCTGAGTTCTTTTGAACGCGCTCTTGATGCGCATTCGTTGACACCTGCTGTTCTGAATGCTTATGAGCACTACAGCCAACTACCATGAAGCCCGCACACCAGATCACTGCCCACATCTTCAGTTTTTTCGACATACCCAACCTCCTGAATTTCCATATCTTCTTTAAGTCGTTCAATCACGACAACAAAAGCAACACTTAGCATATCAAAATATTTAAGACTGCACCTTAGGTGTTTCATTATTAGCTTGAGTTCGGATATCGCTTCTTCGTGTGAACACCCTTCGATAAGGCATCGGTTTCCCTTCTCAAATCGAATCTGATCTTCATGCTGAATATGGGTTTCTAATTTGCATATCAAATTCTCGCACTCATCTCTTAAAGCACCCCAAGCGCTTTGTCCTAAACTGAGTATAGATTCAATAACAAGGCACTGCTTTCTTATTTGCTCATGCTCTTTTCGCCAGATTTGAAATTCGTTCATCTCAACCTCCCTATTTAAACATTCTGCAATATGGACGGTTACCTAGCTTCAACTAAAATCCTACCCAACTTATCACGCACCCCTTTCACTAACCCTCTTCGGATGAGTCCACCAATAGCCATAATAGTGAGCAGTGATGAATTTTGTATAGACGATGTGATTTCATGCAAATAAACCGTCGTTCGCTCTTCTACAAATTTAAGAATGTCCGCTTCAATTAGGCTCAACGATGTAATGATGGGCTTGGCCTTGAATTCCTGGTTGCTGCTCACTTCTTCAATGGACTCCATAAACTCAAGAGTATTCTTTTTCATGTAAGTCTCCTTTGTTCAAATGCTAAAGGATAAAAGATAAGGCGGCGAACATATAGCCGCCGCCCTTCTTCCCGAGAGCAGCTCATAGCGAACCGCTCTCCTGTTTTACATTCAGATCTTTTTAAGACTGATCGCTTGAGCAATATTCTTACCATCCTGCTCAATGTAATTCACTTTTACTTTTGAACCATTCTGAAGTGCGGCTAGTTCCATGTGGGCATCACCATCCATGATCATGGTGTGTGGCTTCACAGAAAACTCCTCTGAGCTGAGCAGACTGGTCTTGATAACCACTTTCCCTGACAACACATCAACTGACTCTACGGTGCCAGAGGCTGAAATCTGAGATTCAACATTCTCACTAAGCCGCTGATGATCAGTAGTAGTGTGCATTTCATCCGCTGCCCAACTGGCTTGCGACAAAGTAGTAACACTAGCTGCTGTGATTACTGCAATCGATAGTAACTGAAATTTCTTGTTCATTTGTTTCTCCCATTGTTGTGGTTTAACTTTATTGCTCACAGATACTGTTATACACTTCCAACATATCATTCTGATGAATTTACAATGACAATGCTGTCATTCTGTCAATTTCCTCAAACTCCAATATCTTCGACTAGCTCATAATGAGCCAGTAATTGTCTTTTAACTCCATTGCGTTCCAGTACAATAAACAAACCTACTCGTTTTCCTTTCAAAGGGTACTGTGAAACAATTTCTTCCCCAATTCGAGGCCTCACGATCTGTTTAGACGAAAAGGGCCAATACCAAGGCTGAGATTTTTTAAGTTGAGGTAATAAGGGATCTGAATGATTGATTTTTGCTGCCACTAAAGGCTTCAACCGAATCGAATAGTCTGTATTGGGTGCCACGATTGATTTTTGGGATGGGGTCATTTGTATCCCATCTACGGGCACCAATGCGTGTGACTGCTGATTAACATCAATGTAGGCACTTTCACCCCAAAGCAAGTGAACAGCCTCATTGCTATTGTTTTCCAGAGCTATGTGAATATCCTCTCTCAAATCTAACTCCACATTAATATCCCAATCAGGCTCAGCTGGACGCACTTCAATGGGCAAACTTTTAGTCGCTAAATATCGCTTAGGTACAGTTTCACAACCACTTATAGCCATACCCCAAGTGACTAAAATTAAGCCATAAGCGATTCCTCTATAAATTAAAGTTCCCATTTCCAGGCTCAATAAATTTAAATGATTCGTTTTCATCAATAACTTCCTTTTCATCTTTTTCTTCAATCACTTCAGGTTCTGGCGGCAGTGTGGATTCTTTTAAGGGAAACGACTCCGGTATCTTTGGTGTAATCTGCATTGGGAAAGCATCCGCATCTACTTGAACCGTTTCATCGGAATTTTCAGTTACAGTTTCTTCAATGAAAATAGGTAAATCTTCATTAATTTCGGATTCACCCAGTGCTGTCTCATAGGCTTTAATTTGGCCCACTAATTCTTGCCCCGCCAAGAACGAACCTACCCCAATACCTGCACTAAAAATGGCCACAATAACGAGAAAACGTGAACGTGACTGCTGTGCGCGTGTTTCTTTTTCAGTACTCTTTCTCCATTTGGCCATTTCATGATTATTGTTTTGAAGCTTTACAGCTAATTCCTCTAGCCTTTTGTCTGTCTCCTCCAAAAGTCGAATGTGATGCCTGGCTTCATAGTCGACATAATCATTTTCAGGGTTTCTATCATTCGAATGTCGCATTACCATCTCCTCTAAAATTTGCTTTACCACCCTTGCTTAGTCGTTAGTGCTCCTAATGTGTTCCACAGGATCATCAGGTCTACTAAGAAAGAGGACCGTTTAAGGTACAACAGGTCATATTTCAATTTTCTTCGCACATCTTTCTCAGAGGTATCGTATCGATAGTTCACCTGAGCCAACCCTGTAATTCCAGGTCGTATGGCATGCCGCATTTTGTAGTCAGAAATTCCAAAAGTGAACTTTGTGACAAATTCAGGACGCTCCGGACGCGGCCCCACAAAACTCATATCTCCTCTAAGAACATTAAAAAGCTGAGGTAACTCATCCAAATGTGTTTTACGCAAAAAAGCTCCCACTGACGTAATACGGGGATCCTTAGGCCCTTCACACCACATTGGGCTAGAAGACTCAGCTCCCTCAACCATTGATCTGAATTTGTACATTCGAAAAGGTTTACCCTCTAGCCCCGTACGCATCTGTGAATAAATCACAGGTCCCTTAGAGTTGACTGTTACTGCCAAAGCACAAATAAGCAAAATGGGACTCAAGATAACCAATCCGAATACGGCACCCAACACATCGCTTGCACGCTTTAGTACTTCCCAGAGTTTCCTATCAAAACGTTCTCTTTCAGGAGTGCACAAAGCGGTAACTTGCCATCTCAGTTGTTCTTTATTAATCATTGATCCAATTTGTTTTAGAGAATCCATCATCAGTTTCCCCTTAGTGTTCTTTCAGAAAGGTCATATACTCTTTTTGTATCCTTACACCATACTCAAGCCAGATGACGGAAATATGACTTAAGTATTAAAGAGCTGTCATAAGGAGTTTTATGTGCACTAGAAATATGACAAGTTGATATTGGTGAGGACGGACAGGTTAGTCGTTCGAAATGGAAGGAAGTTTTCGATTGAGGAGCAATTCTGCAATTAAAGGCATGATCAATAAAGCAACGACAGGCACCATAAGCATGCCCAAAACAATAGAGCCTCCAAAACGTTGGGTAGGCGGAAACGCTGATAAAGTGAATACCCCAAAACCAGCACTCACTACGATTGTAGAAAAAACGACGGGCTTAAATAATTGCAATCGGGCATTCACCCAACACCGCCATGGAATAGGCCCTTTTGCCTGCTCAAACCTTAAAGCACTGACTAAGTGAATCATCGCATCAACCCCCATGGAAACCGCTAAATTGACTGCTGGCGCTGAAATCACATCGAAGGGAATTTTAAAATAGCCAATAATACCCAACATCCAAAGTGGGATCATCGCGACACTGATCAACAAGGCCAACGTCAATCTCCATGATCGCGTCAAAACAATCACAATGACCCCAATAAATAAAAACAGCAGCAGAATCCCATTAATCAAACTCGACATCACCATTTTAGTCAGGCGCCCTTGAAGCACATAAACTCCACCGACCTGATAAGGCTCAAAGCCTTTATCAAGGACATTTTGTTCTAACCTTTTGATCACAGATTCGCGTGGCTCATTGCGTTTCTCCTCGTGCATCAACAAAGTGAATAAGCCTTCCGAGCGATCTTCATTAATAAAATAACTGGCCACATTTTGCGCCATCGACGTTTCCATCAACTCCACTAACCAATTCCAAGGAAGAATGGCCCCGATGAAAGAAACCTTTTTGGCTTCGGCCATAATTACAGGAAGAGACACAACACTGCCTACGGTTTCATCTGCCTCGAAAGCTTGCTGCAGCTCCCACAGAGCTTGATAGGCTTTCTGATTGTCGAGTTTTTGTTGATCTTTAAGTCTTACCACTATATTCAGAGGACTACTGCCTAAGTGCTCATCTACATATTCAAGCCCATCGCGTAGCGCGGTGTCTTTAGCGAAATAAGCTAAAAGACTCGGATCTCTTTCTAGCTGAACAACTCCAAATCCAGACGCACAGACCACAAGGACGACCACGCCTGAGAACAAAGCATGGGGTTTTAATAAAATACGCTTAAGACGACTGATGCGTTCCTGCCCAATCGCCTTCTTTTTAGCATTTCGGCTGAGCCATAAAATGCCCGGATGAAACAGATACGCGATCACAAAAGCCACAACCGTTCCTATAGCACCCGACACACCCAACTTGCGTAAGGGCTCTGCTTTGACAAACAATAGACTCATGAAACCTAATAATGTCGTCAACATACTCCAAAAAGAAGGACTGATAGTCCGTTTAACGGCTAAACTCACTGGGTTTTCCTTATCTTGAACACGATGCCAATTGAATGTTAGAAATACGGTATGGGACAACGTTAGGGTAAACACAATCGTCGTTAAATTGGCCGTCAATAAACTGAGTGGAATCTCCATCATTTGGGTAATCAACAAGGTGAGTGCCCCTGCATTCACACAAGCTAAGAACATGCCAAAGACCATCCTGATGGACCGCATCAAAATCAGAATCAATAACGCAAACACGATAGCCGCTACTATAGAGAAGACTTTAAAATCTCGGGTCAGTGCCACGCGCATTTGATCGACAATATAAGGCATGCCCGAGATCACAATATCAAAACCTTGCGTTTGATGCTCTTTAGCTGCTTGTTGTACAGACAGAATCAGGTCTTTAGAAATATCGGGCATCAAATCGTCGACACTCTCGCCCTGCACAAAAACAATGATATTTGAACCTTCCCCTTCTTTAGGCAAAAGTATGCGTTGCCATAAAGGGCTTTGCTTGGCGTAGTTCAGGCTTTTGGGTCCTTCGGAAAGAGAAAAAACACGAAACACGCCTGGGATGGCCTCTAATGCGTCGGTCAGTGATTCCACCCTGGCAAAATAAGATTCAGAATCTACATCACCACGACAACTGAGGATCAACTGATCTTGGCTGCCAAACTCTTCGGCAATGGCTTTTTCGGACTGGAGTTGAGAATCTTCGGAGGAGAAAAAGAATTTAGAGCTCAGTTGCGGACTGAAATCCACATACTTCCAACACAGCAAAGCGTTGATTCCCGTGAGGCACAGCAATCCTGATAAAACAAGACTGTTTAAAAAGAGAATCTGCTTAGGGGGTGCCAAACGGTGAAACCATTTATTCCACATCAAAAAACCTTCACTACTTTCTAAAAAGTATGTTTAACCCATTGTTCTATCAATGAGTCCAACGAATGCCAATACCTCGCTAAACCTGCAAAGAATGCAACAGCTAATAAAGTAACAGTAAGACTCCATCCCTGTTTCTCTAATTTGGAAAATCGATCATTTTGCCATAACAAAGGCAAAGCATTAAACCCCGTCATCAGTAGCATCACTATTACATAAAGTTTTGAGTCTGCATCGATTAAATTCAGTTCACTGAATTGTGTCTGTAATATTTCTAGAAAACTTGGCACCAGAATTGCCACATAAATCATTATGGCTAAACACTTTGTGAGATATGAAGAAGTTAATGAAAAAGTCAGGGCAGCTCCACAAAAAATCACCAGCAGTGCCAACCCTTTTTTGTAATTCTTCAGAAGCAGATGCGAAATTCCAGGGAAAGGAGCCAGCAAAAGGCCCCACAGTAAAGGGATGCTTTGCTTACTCATGGAATAGACTCAAAGCTACCTAGCAGAGCACGGCACGCAAATCGCCGCTTCAGGAACGAGCATGAGCCGTTCGATTGGAATGGGTTTCTCACACCGTTTACAAATTCCATAGTGTGGTTTATCGACATTCTCTAAAACACGTTTTAAATTATCCAGCCTTTGAGTTGCCTTGAGTAAGGATGCGTCCTTCATTTCCTGATCTTGAATCGCTTCCATCCGGGTCAAACGCCCAATCGCTCGATCCGGCTCAACAGGGCCTTTTGACGATTCTAATCGCTCAATACTTTGCTTGAGATTTTTAATCTCTTCTTCAATACGTTGCTTTAATTCCTCTTTCAAATTGGACATACAGACAACCCTTTTAACTCTTCACACTAAAGTTCTATAGACAACCCACGCTAAACCTGCTGCCAACGGCAATGTGCCTACCCAAGATAGAATGATTTTTCGAATCATGGACCACCGCGCACCACCAGTCACAGCACCTAACCCAAACAGACTGCCACAAGAAACATGCGTTGTAGAAACCGGCACTCCCCATCGGGATGCAATCAAAACCAAAAAAGCGGTCGCCATATTGGCTGTAAACCCTTGCCCATGGTTCATAGGTGTGATGCGATAGCTCATCGTCGTAGCGACTTTACGTGCCTGCATGATACCACCAATTGCCATGCCAGCGCCCACCACAAACATCGCGACTGGTAGAGATAAGTCCATAGCGCTTGATGCCACCAATAAGGCGACAATTTTAGGGGTATCATTAAGCCCACGGGCAAAACTCACCGCTCCAGCAGAAAGATAGTGCAGTTTATCCAAAGCCGTTTGGGCATCAATGCCCAACATAGTGCCCGCATACCGCTGCTGACAGGCCTGTGTCTGGCCCGTCGTCAAGCGCACTCCTGTAGAAGCTAACACCAACGTTCCCCCTGCCCCCATTTCAATAGGTTCAGGGTCTGCCCCTTCCACACATAAACACGTTTGCCGCTCAACTTGCAAAGACAAGCGAAGCTTTTGCAGTAAAGGATACAGACAAGCCGTCAAAGCAAAGGCAATAAAAGGACTCAGTAACAGCGGCACAACAAACTTAGCACCGAGCTGTGAAAAATATATGGAACCTGCCGCTGAAAACCCCGTTCCCACCAACGCACCTGTTAAAGCATGTGTCGTTGATATCGGCAGCCCCACAACAGTTGCAATGAATACTGTGAGTGCAGCACCACAGGCCACCGCCGTTAGAAAAACCGGCTCACCCACCAACACATCAGGCACTAAGCCCTTACCACTGAATGCCTTAATGAGTTTTCCTGAAAGCAAAATAGCGGTAAGTGATCCTGCAAATGTGGTGAGCGTGGCCCAAGTGAGTGATTGGCGATACGGCGTCGTGCGGCTTCCCAATAAAGTGGCCACACCTTTAAAATTATCGTTAGCGCCATTGGCATATGCCAGAAAAATCACTGCCGCAAACAAAATGAAAATCATTTAAATGAATAAGTTAGAAAAGCGCCACCACTCCATTGGTCCTCATCTTGAACAATGGGGCTATCGGCAGCATCTTTAACAAGACGCGTATAGGTCACCATGGCATTCAAAGAAAAGCCCTCTGCTAGTTGTTGAGTCACGCCTACATGGACTCCAGCATCCTGAAATCCTGTGCTGGCTTTATGCGGAGCATAAACTGATCGCGTGGACTCATCATTAGACACTCCATAAAAAGCACGCATCGTGTGACTATTGGCCAATGTCGTAAAAATCCCTACCCGCGCAAAAGCACCAGTATCGCCCAAGGGAGCACCCGTTCCTGCAGAGAAACGAGAAGTGAAACCATCATAACCTTCTGTCAAATCACGCGTTAGAGTGGCATCTAACTTGATGATCTTCCAACGGTAATTGACAAACACCTCACCCTGCATTGACGTGTCTGTTTCATCAAGCCCTGACAGACGCGCATTCTGGTCGGTGTCACGACCTCCACCAAAATTTAAAGAAGTGCCTGCACCCCAGCCCTCTTTACGAAACAAATAAGCCCCAAGACCGCGCTTGGGGCTGAGAAAGAAGTTTTTGTATTTAATATCTAAAAAGGGGAGAAAAGAGAATTCATAATCATCACTACCAGAATAATCCGGCTTCACTAAAGTCCCTACACCTGCATCAATCACCCAATCCGCTTCTCGCTGCTCTTGGGGCCGTATTTGAAGAGCGACTGTATCTTCAGCAATGAAAGCCGATTCAGCTTGAACCAAAATAGGCAACACGCTAAAACTCCACAGACCCACTCCCAAGAATTGAAGAACCCTGAGCGTTAATAACTTTTGACTCAGCATTTGATTCCTTTATTGAGGTTTCAGATACAGACAGTTTATCATCACCACTAAAGGTTCGCACGCTTCGCACCCTCAGTGTTTTTCTACGCACTTTCAATCAGAGACCAGCAAATATATCCCATATAAGCACATACAAGCAGAACCCCTTCTATTCGTGTGATTTTAAACCCTGATCGCATTAGCGGTAAGACAAGGAGTGACACCCCAAGCATCAAGGGGATATCCCTGACCAGTAAAGAATGGCTTACGACCAACGGACTGACCATCGCAGATACCCCAACAATAAAGAAGATGTTGAATAAATTGCTGCCTGTCACATTCCCCACCGCGATATCGTCTTGTTTACGGATTGAAGCAAGAACTGAGGTCACCAATTCTGGAAGCGAAGTTCCTGCGGCTACCAAAGTAAGCCCAATAACCAATTCAGATAGACCAGCACTTCGGGCCAAATTGACCGCCCCCATAACAAACAATTGTGCCCCGAGACCTAACAATACCAAGCTGATCAAAATAATCATCACTTGCTTAGTTTTACTACTCACACTTGAAACAGGCTTTTGCTGTGCTGGCGTGTTTTTTGCGTCTCGAAAACAATCCTTCAGAAAAACCCATAAACCGACTAGTAAAATAGCCCCTTCGATACGGGAAATGACATGATCCCACCCGAACAGCATCAGCATCAAACTCCCCACTAATAGATAGGGCATTTCTCGTTTCAACGCACTTTCGTGCACACTGAGTGGATGCACCAACGCCGAAAGTCCCAGAATAAAAGTGAGGTTGAATAAATTACTTCCAACGACATTGGCAAGTGCAATATCTGAATTGCCTTGAACAGCTGCCACTATGCTGACAAAAGCTTCTGGCATAGAAGTCCCAAAAGCCACAACGGTTAATCCAATAATAATAGGCCCTACACCCAACAAGGAGGCTAAACGTGAGGCCTTAGCTGTCAGCCATTCCCCACCTACAACGAGCAATATCAGACCTACTAATACATGGACTATCGGAATCATTAAGGTTTCTCGAAATAACTGCGTGTCGCTTGCAGCACTTTTGGCGCTAGGAGAATAGCGGAAGTCATCGTTGGTATAGCCATCACCGCATACATGCCATCGATCAACCCAATCACGGCTTTCATGGATATCACTGACCCTACAACCACCAACGCGGTGTAAATCCATACATAATAATGTTGATGCTGTGCGCCAATCAAAAACCCCAAACACTTGCTTCCGTAATACCAATAACTGAAGATCGTGCTGAAGCCAAGTAAGAATGCCGCAAAAGTGAGCGCATAATTACCCCATCCTGGGAATGCCGTTTCAAAAGCAAGTGCTGTCATGGTCACACCAGTGGCTTCGCCTTGCCACACACCCGTGACCAAAATAACAAGAGCGGTACACGAACACACCCACAAAGTATCAATGGCTGGGCCTAACATCGCCACCAAACCTTCGCGTACCGGCTCATTCGTTTTGGCTGCCCCATGGGCCATCGACTCGGTCCCAATACCGGCTTCATTTGAGAAAGCACCACGCCGGACTCCCATTAGAATCACCGTTCCCAAGGCCCCACCGGCAACTGCTTGGCCACTGAAAGCATCCTGAAAGATGAGCGCAATCGCTGCTGGCACTTCTGAGGCATACATGCCTAACACAATGAGGGTCATGCCAAAATAAAGCAGCACCATAAAAGGCACTAACTTACTAGTCACCGCTCCGATGCGTTTAATGTTCCCCAATATCACAAACAACACAAGCAAACTCAAAATGCCGCCTGTTGTCAGGTCAAAAAATAGATGATCCTCTTGTGTCGCTAAACCGAATGGCACCGCAAAGACATCGCGCAATAATTGCACGAGTTGATTGATTTGAAAAACAGGAAGCGTGCCCACCATACCAGCGACACAGAACATCACCGCTAAGGGCATCCAACGTTTGCCTAAACCTTCGCGCACCACATACATCGGGCCACCCTGTAACTCACCTAAACTGTCATGCCCACGATACATGATGGCCAGTGTTGCGGTGAAATACTTTGTGGCAATGCCCACAACGGCTGTCACCCACATCCAAAACACCGCACCCGGACCGCCCATCGAAATCGCAGCCGCAACTCCTGCGATATTGCCCATACCTAAGGTGCCAGACAATGCCGTGGTCAAAGCCTGGAAATGCGGAATCTGACCCTTGTGGTTAGGATCGTCATACTTTCCGCGTAGAATATCGATTGCCTGTCCAAAATGCCGATACGGAATCAAGCGCGAGTAGAGAGAAAAGAAAACACCGCCGCCTACCAAAAGGCAGACTAGCGGTGTGCCCCACATAAAATCAGCGAAGGCGGTGAATTGCACTTCCAATAATTCAAGCATGCAGACATTATAGCCTGCGTCAGCTCATTATTCTTCATAAGGAGTCAATGAAGAGATATATTTTTTAAGCTCAACGGAAAGGGTTTCCAGCCTTAGAGGTTTTGATAAGTACCCATCCATGCCGGCTTCGAGACATTTTTCAGAATCCCCCATCATGGCATTTGCCGTAAGTGCAATAATCGCCACTTCATTCATGGGCTCTGCCATCTGTCTGATCTTTCTCGTGGCGGTGTAACCATCCATACCTGGCATATTACAATCCATTAGAATGACAGCATAATGCTTACTCTGAACGGCATCTAAAGCTTCTTGCCCATTAGCCACCACATCACAGGGATATTTAAGCTTCTCAAGCATGCGTGCTACGACCTTCTGGTTCACTAAATTATCCTCAACTATTAAAATTTTAGCCGCACTGTCAGCGGCTTCACTCGTCCTATCCTTTACAGATACTTCTTCCTGAGTTTCTTTAGACAACTTAGCAAAAATATCTTCAAGAACGCTTAGCAGTTTTGCCGGTTTCACCGGCTTAGTCAGAATGGATTGAAACCACTTCAAGTAACTTTGAGAAGAATCCCCTATCGAAGAAAGCAAAACCATTGGGAAGGGCTTATTTTTAAGGAACCTCTTAATCGATTTAGCCAATTCCAAACCATCCATACCAGGCATCTGCATATCAAGCAAAGCCACATCAAAATCCGTATCTTCTTTGAGTAAAGCCAGTGCTTCTCCTGCACTTTCAACCAAAATTGGACACATCCCCCATTGGCTCACCTGATTACTCAACAATTCACGATTTGTGGAGTTATCATCAACAATCAACACGCGCTTACCTGTTAGAATGGGGCGCTTGCCTCGCAAATACTGTTTCTTTTGATTGGGAGCAGAGGGAACCTGAATGGTGAAGTAAAAAATTGAACCTTTCCCTACCTCACTTTCGACCCATACATTTCCACGCATCAATTGTGTGAGCTTGCGACAAATAGCCAAACCTAAACCCGTGCCCCCAAATTGCCGTGTTGTTGAAGAGTCGGCTTGGCTGAAGGTGCCAAACACGTGATCAATTTTGTCTTTTGGGATTCCCATACCCGTGTCTCGAATTGAGAAGAGAATCTCATACACACTCTCATTCACTTTTTCAGAATTGATACGCACTGAGACTTCACCCACTTTAGTGAACTTAATTGCGTTATTAATGAGGTTGATGAGTATTTGACGGACTCTCCCCATGTCACCCAATACCGTGTTGGGTGTTTCTTCATCAATAAAGTACACAAGGTCCAATTCTTTGGCCGCCGCCATTGGCGCCACAATATCTAAAGCAGATTCAACACATTCTCTAATATCTAATGGACTGTGCTCTAAATCCAATTTGCCGGCTTCCATCTTTGAATAATCAAGAATATCGTTAATCAGTGTCAATAAGGCGTCGCTGCTATTAGAAATGGTTTCAGCATATTCCCGTTGCTGTGCGGTCAACTCAGTATCGATCAATAATTCTGACATCCCAATAACAGCATTCATTGGTGTTCGGATTTCGTGACTCATATTGGCTAAAAAATCACCTTTGGCACGACTCGCCTCATTCGCTTTTCTCGTAGCATCACGCAATTCTTGATTGGATTTTTCTAAAGCTTTAGTGCGCTCAAAAACCCTTCCCTCTAATTCTTTGTTGGCTTTTTTAAGCTCTTCAGACAATTCCTTTATACGTGCGTGCTCCTGCTCTAGCTGTTCTGTTTTGTCTCTCAACTTCACTTCACGCACCGCAATGCCATACAACTCTCTGATGCCTGTTAAACAAGCCAATACCAAGAATGTCACTTCAAACACTACCCAAAACCCGTGTTCCAAAGACCGAATAAAAGTGGGCACATCGACTCCATAGATCGAGAGAGGAAACCATAAACCTAAAGCAACGTGATCTAATACAACCACCAAGGATGCCGTTAAAAGCACACGCCAGTCCCGATAAAATCCAATTAAAGCTAAAGATCCAAACACATGGAAATGCGTTTCAATACGCCCTCCCATCACATGCACAAGCAAAGCCGACTGCAACATCTGGCCTATAGCCACAACATGCCTAGTATGTGTCGTGCCTGGTTGAGTCAAAATGCAATAGATGGGGTATGAAGTGAACAAAAGACCCAAGGTGATCGATGTGATCAAATGCTGATTCAAGGACCACTGATCACCTATCCATGTTAATGGAGAGTAGACCAGCGACAGAATAACCCCCGCAATCCCTTGCCCTATCATTAACCACAGAAACATGCGATCTGTAGACATTTGGGTTTTTCTTAAGTCGGCATTAAAAATTTCCGCCACTCGTTCATTTTTGATGTTCATCACTACCCCTCGCTGCTCATATCTTCATGCAAACTGCACCCAAATACTGGCGATGAAGGTTGTCGATTTTTTTCTTCCTTCGCCATCAACCCTTTCAATGTTCGCAAGCCTTCATTGTCATACTGACCGCCACGACGATCGGTGATCCCTCCGCGAAACACTTCTCTACCCTCGGGATTAAATAAAACTAATGTGCCTGATGTGTGCGCCTGAAATAAGCGCGCCTGCTGGCCTTCAACATCATAAAAAATTTCGGTTTGAGGTAATGCTGCCAACACATCTGTAATGTATTCCCCGTGCTTCCATGCAGAGTCATTGCCCTTCATGTCTTCTGGCACATACACCGCCATCACAATGCGCGTGTTTTTGTAATCAGCGATGTCCTGCGTGAGGTGCACAACGGTGGCCTCAGAACACACACAACGCGGATGGATAAAAGCTAATAGTGTGGATTGATCAGATGAAGGAGAGATTACGCTAGCGGTGGGCCACTGTTCCAACTCATCTCCCAATACCGATGATTTGAAATTGTAGCCCATCATAGAATAGGTGGCTGCTAAGCAACCCAAAAACCAAACAGCAGCAAAAGCCCATCTCAATAGCTTTGGCCTCACTGCTTTGCGTGTGTTCTCAATAAACTCTTTTTTTTGTGTTGGATGCATGTGTTTTCGGTAGCGCTTACGCCATAACCTTAAGTCTTAGGAAGCCGCTTTGCTGAGCAGGGTTTCCCCTACGTCGCCATTTCGATTCCTAAAGAGTATACAAGATTACTCTAAATTACATCAAATAGCATGATAAATAGCTTTCGCATGTATCAGACCTCTCAAATATCACTCTTTTTTGGAGGATAGCCCTACTGCCTGCTACCAAAATCGCTATAATGAACGCACGATGAAAAACAGGGTCTACCTTAAAACACTCGCCTTAATGGGCTATCTCCTTTGCAGCAATGCCTTGACTGTCTTTGCTGCTGAAACCGACATCCAACCTCCGGTGACCCATTGGTTTTATGAGCAATTGCAGGAAAAAGTTGAGCTATTTCAGTACTACACTTATGAGAAGAAGCTCGTTTTTAAGGAAGCAGTCGCGCGCGAAGTGGATGATTTGGAGAAACGCTTTAAGCAAACCGTACGGCCTAATTTAACGCGTACTCAAAATGCAACACGGCGCAACTACGAAGCACTCATGGATACGATTGAGTTTCAGATTGATCAGGCTAAGAATCGATTGCGGGATTTGAATGGCGCTACGGCCTTTGATTGGCAGTTTATGCGAGACAATATGCGGGAAACATTGAGTCGGTTGACCCATTCGATGCAGGTGGCTGAGAACAATCAGCAGAACTGACCAAATACAAAGAAGCCCTGAAAGCAATCTTCAGGACTTCTTTACACCATTAACTCAATATTTTCGGGAGTGAGAAAAAGGTGACTGTCCCTTTTTAGTCGTCCCAGCTAAGCGAGCCGCCGGTCTGATACTCCGTTACGCGCGTTTCAAAGAAATTCTTTTCCTTACGCACATTGGATTGTTCGTCCAACCAAGGCAGTGCACATTTCGCACCGGGAAACGGTTCTTCAAGAGCGATCTGGCGCGCACGACGGTTAGCCACAAAGCGGAATTGTTCGATGTGATCTTGCTGCGAATAGCCTAAAATCGGCTCAGGCAATAAATACTTCGCGTAATCCGCTTCAGCCGACTCGGCCTCATCCCAAATATTGCGAATCTCTTTCATATCTAATTGCACATCATTCTCAGCCAAAATATGTTTCACCACATTCATCCCAAACGATGCATGCATGACTTCATCGCGCATGATGTACTGAAATTGCTCACCGGTTCCCTTCATCAACCCACGGCGCTGCAAGGCAAAGATCGGACTGAAGCCATTGTAGAACCAAGATCCTTCAAAGATCGCGGCAAAGAAAAAGTAGGAATGAATGAAGGTCTCTAATTCGTCTTTCTTGCTCAAATCCATATCCGGCCGCAACACCGCATCTAAACGCCGATTAGCAATTTGAATTTTGTGATGGATTTGCGGAACAACACGGTAGCGATTATAAATCTCACCCTGATCCAAACCGAGCGATTCAATGCAGTGCTGATAGGTCCAGGTGTGCAACGCTTCTTCATAAACCTGACGCGCTTGGTAAATCTGCAACTCAGGGGCACTCATTTTCTCCATCACAGCCAAACCAATATTGCGCATGGCCAAAATGTCGGACGTCGTTAAATACGAGAGCACATTTTCATACACATGCTTCTCAGCAGGCGTTAATTTGTGCTGATAATCCTGAATGTCCTGCGTCATGTTGACGTCTAAAGGCGTCCAGTGATTCTTGTTGGCATTGAGGAAATAATTCCACGCCCATGGATACTTAAAGGGAGCCAATTGATTGATGTCCGTTGCGCCATTCACCACGCGCTTATCTTCAGCACGCACAGGGTCTACATTTGACGCCCTTTTCTGTAAGGCCTCTGCTGAATGTTCAAGCGATACTTGCTTCTCAACAGTGGCTGTAGAAAACTTGGATTCAATCTCCTGATCATCCCAAAAATTCACCATGGACACACTCCTTAACTCAAAGATTTTTCTGTTATAGAACGTTTAGCTCTTTATTGACAGGCTTCGCAGTCTGGATCCGTAATCGAACAGGCTTTAGGCGCCGCATGACCGTTGCTTTGCTCAGGCGCTGTTTCTACAGATTGGGTTTCGACATTCTTCTCAACATGTGTCGCACCTAAACTGCGCAGATAATACGTCGTCTTCAACCCTTTGACCCAAGCCATCTTGTACAATCGATCCAATACCGGACCACTGGGCTCGGCCACATAAAGATTTAGTGACTGGGCCTGATCGATCCATTTCTGGCGACGACTGCCCGCTTCAACTAACCAACGTGGATCCATTTCAAATGCAGTCGCATACTTTTGCTTCAGCGCTTCTGGAATACGCTGAATGCGACCTAGACACCCATCGAAATATTTCAGGTCATTCACCATGACCTCATCCCACAAACCTTGCTCTTTTAACTCACGAATCAAAGCCGCATTCACTACCGTAAATTCACCGGACAGATTGGATTTCACATAAAGATTTTGGTAAGTCGGTTCAATTGAGGCAGACACACCACAGATATTTGAAATGGTTGCGGTAGGAGCAATGGCCAAACAATTGGAATTGCGCATTCCTACTGTTTTTACACGCTCACGTAAACTGGACCAGTCCAAAGACGTGCTGCGATCGACATCATAATAATCCCCGCGCTCCTCGGCCAAAAGGTCGACAGAATCAATCGGCAAAATACCGCGACTCCATAACGATCCTTCAAAGGTCGAATAACGGCCACGCTCTTCGGCCAAATCGGTTGAGGCTTTAATGGCATGATACGAAACGACTTCCATCGATCGATCGGCAAACTCAACCGCCGCTTCAGAAGCATACGCAATGTTCATCTTATGCAATGCATCTTGAAAGCCCATTGTGCCTAGACCGACCGGTCTATGCCGTGCATTGGAATTACGCGCCTGGCGTACCGCGTAGTAATTATAATCAATCACATTGTCTAACATGCGCATTGCTACAGAAATGGTGCGCTCCAACTTATCGGAATCTAAACCTTTTTCGGTCACATGATTGACTAAGTTCACCGAACCTAAATTACACACCGCAATTTCTTCTTGAGAGGTGTGCAAAGTGATTTCGGTGCACAGGTTTGAGGAATGCACCACACCGACATGGTTATTGGTATAGCGAATGTTACAGGGATCTTTAAACGTAATCCACGGATGGCCTGTTTCAAACAATTGGCCTAACATCTTGCGCCATAACTGTTTGGCTGGCATACGCTTCCAGGATTTCATCTCACCACGGTCTGCTTTTTGCTCATAAGCAACATAGGCTTTAGCAAATGCCTTACCGGTTAAATCGTGTAAATCTTTGGCTTCATTAGGGGAAAAGAGTGTCCACTGGCCATCGTCCATCACACGCTGCATGAACACATCGGGAATCCAGTTAGCGGTATTCATGTCATGCGTACGGCGCCGATCATCTCCGGTGTTCTTACGCAAATCTAAGAAGTCTTCAATGTCAACATGCCACACTTCAAGGTAGGCACAGAAAGCCCCTTTGCGCTTCCCCCCTTGATTGACAGCAACCGCTGTGTCATTCGACACTTTCAAAAACGGCACGATCCCTTGCGACTGGCCATTGGTGCCTTTGATGTGGGCACCCGATCCGCGCACAGGAGTCCAGTCATTGCCTAAACCACCCGCATACTTGGACAGCAAAGCATTATCTTTAATGGCATTGTAAATCCCCTCAAGATCATCGGGAACAGTCGTGAGATAACACGAAGAAAGTTGCGGGCGAATCGTCCCTGAATTGAACAAGGTTGGCGTAGAACTCATGAAATCAAAAGATGAAAGGAGTTTGTAGAACTTAAGCGCCCATTTCTCGCGATCCACTTCATTTATAGCTAAGCCCATGGCCACGCGCATAAAAAAGGCTTGAGGCAACTCAAAACGCTTCCCTTCTTTATGAAGAAAATAGCGGTCGTACAATGTTTGAAGTCCTAAATAGTTAAACTGTAAATCGCGCTCGGGCAATAAAGCTTCACCCAACTTCTTAAGGTCGTAGCGCGCCAATTCAGCATCTAGTAACTCGTTTTGCACCCCAAACTGAATGCATTGCTGAAAATACTCAGCATAAACTGCTTTTTCATTGGCAGCAGTCACATCCGCCTCTTGCTCTGACAGTAACCACCGCGCTTCATTCCACAATTGGTGCTTCAATAAGCGTGCCGACACAAAGGAATAGTTGGGCTCTTGATCAATTAAGGTCCGTGCTGATAATACCAAAGCGCTCTCAAGCTCTGTGCTCTGCATGCCATCAAATACGCTGCGTCTGAGTTCTTCTAAAATACGCTCAACCGAAACAGCCTCAAGCCCTTCACACGCTTGCTGTAAAATCACTTCAACATCGCCTATCACAAATGGTTTTTTAGCACCGGATGGGCTGATGATATGCACCTGTTGCGCCGCTTTGATTTCAGGATGTGCGGCTTCTTCAACGATACGCTCTTGTGCATGTTTCTCGCGATACAACACATAAGCACGCGCAATTTTGTGGTGCCCATTGCGCATAAGCGCCAGTTCAACCTGGTCCTGAATGTCCTCGATGTGGAGGGTGCCACCCTTGGGTAAACGACGGGTTAAAGCATGTGATGCCTGGTGAGCTAATTTCTCAACGGTTTCATGAATGCGTGCTGAGTCTGCGGCTGCAGAGCCTTCGACTGCCAAAAAAGCCTTAAGCAGCGCGCGGCGAATCTTATCATCATCATATTCAGCCAAATTACCATTACGGCGAATCACAGAATACGTTTTCTTAGCGGGTGATCCGTTTTCTGCTGATGAGGAAGTATTGCGCGGTGTCTCAAGTAGTGCTTCAGATGGCATGCTGGCTCCCTTAGTCTAAGTTCTGTAGGTCAGACCACCGGGAGTTAGGTTGGGCATAAATGACACGATCGAGTGTGCCGAGCTCCGGGGACCCTAACGCGAGGTCTGGATATAACAATCAGGTTTTCGGACTCAGAGGCTCGAATCGAATGGATCTGACTCACCTACGTCCACGGCTTACTACTGATGTAGCGCCTGGGCTTTGTGTGCACCCTGTGGATTTCGTTCCTACTTGACCGCTGCGCGACAGTTCCGGAATTTCACCGGATTCCCTGCACTAACTACCAGATGCGGTAGTCAGCAGTGACGCTTACACAAGATATCAGAAATTATTAAAGGGAGCAACGCTTTCTTAAAAATACTTAAAAAGCATTCGGACACAATAAGATACAAGCACGCTCAGCGCACTTTACGTCGACTGAGAGCCACAAAATTTTGCAAGTAGAGACTCTCTGCATCGGTTTTTCGATAACCGATATGTAGATTTTTGTGCACGCCTTTACGCCCTAGGCGTTGAACCTGCAAAGCATAGGTTTTTCGGTACTTTCTGGCTAGCCAGTCCGGTAAGGTACACACCCCTCGTCCAGCTGCCACCAACTGCAGCATGATCTCTGTAGCTTCTACTTGTTGCACCTCAGGTTGAATGTGTGCGGGAATTAAAAATTGTGTGAACACATCTAATCTTTCTTGGGAGACCGGATACGTATAGAGCCGCTGAGTCAGTAGGTCTTTGGGCATAAGCGGCTTTTTTAATTTGGCCAGTGGGTGCTCTTTGGCACAGACCAAAACCAGCTCATATTCAAACACAGCCTCATATATCAGACGTGCATCCTTAATGGGATCGGGGGTGATTAACATATCGATGTTGTGATGACACAAGGCATCGAAGCCTGAAAACTGAAACCGTTGAATCACATCCACATCCACATCAGGCCACCGCTTCAAGAAAGGCTCCACCACCGTCAACATCCATTCATAACAAGGATGACACTCCAT
>JAJDCC010000151.1 GCA_029261015.1 Candidatus Omnitrophota bacterium
GTGAGAATGCACACTTTTGCCACGCGCTAACCAATCGTAGAGTCCTAGTCCAATACGCACTTTCCAAGCAGGTCGCGCATGCCGAAATAGGGGAAATAAAATCGGAGTCGGCCAAACCCATTCCGGAGCAATAGTCCGTAAGGTGTGCCGCTCTTGCAGACTTTCCTGCACAAGCTTGACTTGCCCGTGTTCTAAATACCTCAGCCCCCCGTGCACCAGTTTTGACGTTTTGGAGCTGGTACCCGAAGCAAAATCCCCTTTCTCAACCAGAGCCACCGAAAGCCCTCGCAGTGCCGCATCGCGGGCAACACAGGCACCCACGATGCCTCCACCAATAACCAGGAGATCAAATGATGAAGACTCTAATTGAAATAATGCAGCATCTCGCATGAAGGTCATTGTAACAGCTGTATCAAATCCTTAAAAAGGTTTAAAACTGCTTACTTCTCATGCTTATTCCCTTTACCCAGCCCCAAACTTTAGATAAACTGAATATTCTCCAAATATTGTCACCCATAATCCCTGAAGGTACTCAATGGACAGCACACAAACACTAGGCTATTCAGCAGATGGAGTGTCCTTATCGATTCACTCCGATAAAATGATTCAATACGTCAATCTCAAACTTGCCGCACTAGGACAACCTACTTATGGCAAAGACAGTAATTCAGAATTCTTAGATATTGCGCGTCCTCTTTTAAGTCAGCAAAGAGCCAAACAACGACTTCTTGCCAATCACCGATGCCCTGTAGACCAACGCATTCAAACTTTTTTGGATGATTATTTAAAAGATGTCCAGACAGGTCTGCGCATCGAATTACCTGGCAACCAAATGGTCTTGGATCGCCATGGTTTAGCCAGACTGCTTTCATTACCACCAGACCAAGACAGTTTTATTTCTGACATCGTCAAGTCCTACCGTATTCGACAAGGAGTTCTACACAACCCCAAGAATGACCGCCGAACGACCATGGGTTCCTTTCATGTCGCAGAAGGAGGCTTGCCCATTGCAGGCGATAAGCTTGCAGTGCCTAAAAATGTATTCGCACGGTTATTAGAGGCAGCACTCGCACCGCCTAAAGAACTCATGCGTTTACCTTTCACTTCTTCACAAGAAGCACAAGCTGAAGTGTTTGTGACTTTACTCATGCGTCCGCTCGTCAGTCCTGAGGTTCCTGGAGTCACACCGCATAAGTCACTCGAAACACGATTCATTGCGCCTGGTAATTTGGTGGGCAATTTGGATTTTGTGGAATCCATCTTTGGCAATGCTGGCGATCCATTTTTGCCAGAAAATGATTCTGCATTAGATGTCGATCATTGGACCGGTCACACAGGCTGCGTCATTTTGGCTCCGCATCTGATTCACCTTAAGAAAAAAGACTTAGGCCTGCCTCATGTTTCTGAGGCCACAGAGCGTCAAAAGCGTGATGGCATGTGTTGGGAAAAAGAAGACGAGCTTTATAACAACGGTGGCGCTTTTAAGGTGACCTGTCGTGATGAGCGCGGTGTTATGGTCACACTGATTGCAGATAACTACTTTGGTTACTGTAAAAAAGAAGTCAAAACACAGATTGGCTTTTCAAGTAATCTGCACGGATTGAGCGAAGAAGAACATTCTGGAGGGGCTTTAGCCTTTGCCGGTTATGATTTGGGTGAGCAGTTTCATCTAGATGATCGATTGCCACAAAACAACAGCACCTTCTCCGATGTGGCTAAGCAATACGGGTCCATGATGGATTTACAGCCGCAGGGCTATGGAATTGACCGTACGTTCCACAACATCCTCTATGTTCCTGAAGACGCTCACTTCAATTTACGTGAGCAAACCGTAACCTGGACCCTAGATGGAGCCCAGCAGACCATTAAGCTCATCCCTACCAACACTTACATCCTTCCTTCGGGCTACAAGATTCAAATGGCAAAACCCGTTGGCGGTCTTTCCTGGAGACTGACAGGGACTAATCCTGAAGGAACGCTGTGCCATAAACCCTGCACCGTATCTGGTGGCGGCAAATCCGAAATCTCTAAGTCGATTGCCGATGCCATGATTCAAGGACCTATTTTCGTTGTCGATTTGCCTGAACAGATTCGCGTTGTGTCTGAAATTCTGCAACGTGATTTCAGTGACCGCTTTCGTCTAAAGTTCGAAGATCCTCGACCCAGTCGACATATCTTAAGTAGCAAACGCTCCTTAGGCTCAGTCATCAAATTATTCACGCCGTCTGATGAGTACACAGACGAATACAATCAGTGGCTGAAATCACTCCCTCACTATGTTAAAGACCTGATATTTGTGATCAAGCGTCATTATAAAGAGGACTGGGGTGAAGATTGGCAAAGCTATTTCTCCGTGGACCGTATTAATGGGCATTTGGGTCACGAGCTGAAATACAATAACCTCAAATTAGCCTCCAATTACTTAAGGGTAGGTCTTGAGCAAGATGGTTCATGGCGGTTATACAAACTGCGCCAAGACTTCAATGCTGCACAGAAGTTGCAGTTTGAGGACGACATCACAGCATCCGTTGTGGTCCCACGTGATCAACTGGAGTACTTAAACCCAGAATATAAGAACCCTAGTGTCAAATTGGTTCAGAACTGTGAGTATCGGCTCTTTCAGCGTCCTGATGAAGCCATTCATCGGGGCTACGACAAGCAGGCCGAGTTGGACTTATCCACGCCCAACTCATTCTTATCCAACTACGAACCCCTCACACATAAAGACGCACAAGAGCTGATGCGGGATTCGATTGGATTTGAGCAATACACACAACCTGTACAAGATATGATTTCAGGATTCTGCAAAGAACGTCAACCCGCCTACTGTGTCTCTTCTGCACATCCGCGCATTGTTGATGGAAAGCCCACTAAGAATCCACGTTATTTACAGAATAGGCCAGACATCGTTGATGCAAGGTCTAAGTACATCGCCGAAATTGGCATTCGGCTTTTCCGTAAGGTTCCGTTGGAGAAACCTGTGATCAGTCCTGTCAATGCCGTCTTACCAGGGAGGCGCAATAACCCGCCAGATCCTGAGCTAGGCATTCCTCCATTGGCTGTTTACAATCCCATCCACTATCAGGATCTTCCTGAACTGTTTATGGACTTTATCTGTAGCTTAACAGGCAAATCCCCCTCGACCACCGGGTTTGGCACCGAAGGCGCACTGACCAAAGGCCCCTTCAATGCCATCTGGCCGACAGCCGATTTGAATAATGCGATGGTGTCTTACATCGTTACAGGCTATCCAGGATTCAGCTCAGCTGCGGGTCATGTTGGACCTAAGGTTCAAGTCGATCACGATATCAGCTTGTTGATCCCTGAAATTTGGTGTCGGATGTCCGTGGATGAACGTTGCCCTGACTTCCTTATCAAACATGGCTATCTTGAAAAACTCCAAGATTTTGAGTTGAATGGAGAAACGGTACTGGCCTCACGCCTGGGTTATCGCATCACCATTCGATTCGTGCATCAATTCTTGGGCCGTATTTTCTCAAATCCAGATGATGTCTTCAGTCCAGAAATGTTGAAGCCTGAACTTCAAGACCAAGAAGTTTATGCAGAAGGCATTAACAGCATCGTTAAGACACAGCAAAGTGTTGCTCAGCGTTATTTTGAAGACGGGAGCATCGAAGCGGCCTGTCCACCATTAAAAGCACTACTGCACATAATGGCTTATGGCAATTACGAAGGGAAAACGCTTGAGGATGCCGAGGTTCGTGAACTCTTTTCACGAGACTATGTGCTTAAAAGTGACTGGTATCAAAAACGCCTCAAAACCAAGCAGGCTCGCGAAACGCAATTGTGGCAAAAACACATTGCTTATCTCAAGCACTACAGCCAACAAACCTTACATGCAGATGATGCTAAGGAATTGGGCTTGGAAGACCGATTGGCATCCGCTGAAGCGCAATTGAAGCATGTTCAATCTAAAAGCTATCTGGAGAGTTTGGTGGGGACCTTAGGAGCAGATCCATTCGATGCTCAAATCGCCCAAACAGACAATGCATCCACAACAGTGAATGCATAACTGAACACTTAACCTTCTAAAAAACACAGCGCATTGTCGTAAAAGACTTTGCGCTGTTTTTTTGCCTCTGGAAGAAGTAACTTCAACTTCAATAATTCAATCTCAGGATGGGAATACGGATAATCGGAACCAAAAATAAGGCGCTCATATCCCAAAGCCTCTATCAAAAAACGTGTGCGATAAAAAGACAGGCAACTGGTCTCTACATACACATGGTTCATATCTTTATAGGCTTTGGCAAGCTCCCGATAGGCATCTTTACCTCCGTGAGCTAAAGTGACAGGCACTGTAGGAAAACGCTCAATCAAGGGCGCCCAGGAAACAGGATGACCTTGCCCTAAATGTCCTGTGTGCAAAAGGATGGGAATGCTTAAACGTTTGGCCGCTTCAAATAAACCTAAAGCCTGATCTGGCTCAAAACGATCACTCCGTGGATGCAGTTTTAAGCCCTGGTGTCCTGATTCAATGCAACGATTCAATTCGCTGATAGCCGCCTGACCATCTCCTGCGGCAACACGACAAAATGCCGTAATTTTATCTGGATGCGCTTGTTGTGCTGCAAGCACTTCATCATTCATTTCAGGGTAGCTTTTTATGCCTTTACCATCATCAATCGGAAACAATACTGCGCGATCGATGCGGGCTGACTCTAAATTTTCTAGGAGTTTATTTAAGGACCCCACACCCCCATCACGACTTTCGCCTATGTGATTGTGCACATCGATAATCATTATCAGCGCTCCCGATAACCCAAGGCAGGAACCAGGCCGCCCCCTGCACTCACATTGATCACCGAATTATCCGAAAGTCGGGCAATCGCACCAGAATAGCGACCATTAAAAACATATGGATTCAAATTGACCTTCTTTTCCATCAATTCAACGCTGCCCTTTTTAAGGACCGGAACGTTGAGCTTTGGAATAGGCACATACTCTTGAACCACCCAGTCTTCTTGGTCAGCCAAGGCCTTGTGCGTGAGAGCCTTCCAATCTTCTATTTTTTCTTCACGCCCAATGTGGACATCTCGACCGCCATAACCATCGGCAGGCTTAAGTACCATGGCGCGTTGATGGTTTAAAATATGATCCCGAAGATACCGTTTTCGACCACCATAAAAACGCTCAGCATCAATCAAACGCCGTGTCCACGGAATAGCATGCTGTTTGATTTCATTTTCTTCCTCGGTAAATAAGTGATCATAGGCAGCACTTGTCATTACCGCCAACATTGATTTATTAGCAGCAAGACGCGACCGCAAAGGGTTCACCACACACACTTTGTGTTCTTGGTATGCCCGAATAAAATCCTGAACCTGATCCACCCGTTCAAGTAACTCTCTAAAAATGACACGTCGATAAATCAAATCTACCCGCATCCCCTCGGCCTTCAATTCCCCATTCTCTATTTTGAGATCACGCGGATCCACAACCACCGACTCATACCCTTTTTGGGCAAGGTATTCCTGAAACAAAAGGAATTCATTGCGCGTTTTGACTTCGCGCCAATCCACAATGGCTATATTAGGGAATGGATGCTTACCACCAAATTCACGATAGCTACTCACTAGCGCTTCTAACACAGCTTCTGTGCGTGAAATGCGCAACCACTCAACCTGCTCTTCTGCCTTACGCAGGGGAAAAGATTTGAGCATAATCTCTTCTTCCAAATCGGTATACACAGCTCCTGCGGGAGAATCACAATTGAATTCAATGAAGCGGACTTTTTCACCCCACAAAAAAGCATCTGGGCGAGAAATGACAATGTGCCTGGAATAACCTGGATCAATGCTGATTAGATCGGCAGCTTCTTTACTTAAACTGAACATGGCCCGTAATTCGGGTCGCTCAAAATAAAGGTGCGTGATCTTTTCTAAGATCTGAATGAATCGTTCTGAGAGATTTTGAAGCACAGCTAATTGGGGTTCACTGAGAAAATAGGGTTTGAGGAAATACGGTAAGGGCTTACCATCAAAAACACAGCGACGTGCAACCATTTCTTGGTTCACAACATCGTGCGCAGCGAAGCTTTCTTGGGGATACTTTTCAATGATAGAGTCGTATAACCCGTTTAACATATCTAGATTATACGACTCTCCATCATGTATGACTAGTACTTGACTGAACACCCATAGGGTTTGGAACTTGCTTCTGCAACAGGCATCCCTGCCATGATCGCATCTAGCGCTGCTTTGACAAAATTCTTTGATTCAGGAATGTCATCTGCGTCAAAGCTAGGCGTATCATCAATAGCCCCTTGGTACACAACAACACCCGATTCATCTACAACAAACATGTGGGGGGTTGTTTTGGCGCCATAAGTACGACCCACCGTACCTTCTGGATCTAACAATACAGCAGCGGCCTTCACCCCTTGCTTGTCAATACGACTGGCCCACTCTTCGGTAGAATAATTGCCTTGTTTGCCGGGAGCAGATGAATTGATGGAAAGCCAAACCACACCTTCACCACCGTATTTCTGCTGCAAGCTCTGCATATTGCCACTGCCATAATGTTTAACCACAAAAGGACAGTCATAGTTTGTCCACTCTAACACCACCGTTTTACCAGCATAGTCGCTCAACTTGTGCGTCTTTCCCTGCGTATCTGTCAGTGTAAAATCTGGAGCAGCTTGACCATTTTCTACTGCGGCTTGAGCTGTAGCAGACATCAGCACTACGGCGCCGACTGCGAAAACTAACTTTAACATCTGTCGTTTCATTGTATTCTCCTAGTTTTAATTGGCACTTACTTTAATTCAGTGGCTCCAGTGCCTCGAGCACAATTTTTTGCGTCAGTAACTCTGGGAGTAACTTAGGATTCTCAGGTGTACGCGGATCATATAAAGCATACACAGGAATACTGTTACGCCCTAACCTATCCAATGCCTGCGTGATTTCTTCATCTTGGTTGGTCCAATCTGCTTTTAATAACACCACGCCCAGCGATTCAAATTTCTCTAATACTTTAGGCTTGTCTAAAGCTAAGCGCTCATTCACCTGACAGCTTAAACACCACGCCGCTGTGAAATCCACAAAGACCCTTCGTCCTTGCGCCAGCTCTGCCTGCAATCGGGCATCCGAATAAGGTTGCCACACCCCTTCGGTCTCTTGTTGAGAAGACTCACGCATTGGAGCAGAATCTATTTGCTTAATGCCTACCGCAAAAGCTGCGATAAAAATAACAGAAGCCACTATGCGTGCACGCGTCCGAATAGGCGCGTCTTTTGAAGGAATGGCCCAGTACCCTATAATCCAACAGGCCAAACCCGTCATCCAAAATACGGCAGTCAACTTAATCACACCCAAATAAGCCAACTGTTGATTCAAAACCCAACACAGCCATAAAACAGTGGCAATCAATAACACCCCTAAAAACTGCTTCATGCGGATCATCCAAGGACCTGGCTTGGGTACCCAGCGCAATAAGTCTGGAAAAACGCACAACAATAAGTAAGGCAAAGCCATCCCCATGCCTAAACACCCAAACACACTTAACCCCACCCACGCAGGTTGAGTTAGAGCAAAACCTAAAGCTGTTCCCATAAAAGGCGCCGTACAGGGAGTTGCAACAATCGTCGCTAAAAACCCGCTCATAAACGCTTGCACATTTTCTGAAGTCTTAGAACCCGACCATTGCAGGCCTGCTAAAGAAGTGCCCATCTCAAACACACCAAATAAATTGAGTGCTAATAACCAAAACAACACCGCTAAAGCAAAAACAACTTTAGGAGACTGTAATTGAAAGCCCCAACCGATCTGCTCTCCGCCTGCGCGTAATACAATCAATGCTGCTGCTAAAGCTAAGAAAGTCGTGACCACTCCTATCGAAAAGAGCACACCATGTCGCAAAAGCTTCGTCGAATCTTCCTGGTAGTGTTGCACCACACTGAGGATTTTGATGGAAAGAACAGGAAAAACGCAGGGCATCAGATTTAAAATCAAACCCCCGATAAAGGCAAAAAACAACATCCATATAATGCCCGTCGAAGAAACCTTTGCAGCACTACCTGTAATGACTTGATACTGGCCTGCTGTCAGATCGACTTCTCCTGATGTCATGATGCCTTCTGATGACCCATCAGCATAAAACACCTTCAATACACCATTAAGGTTCTTGAGCACAGCAGTGCTATCAGCTGGCACCAACTGCAGATCAAACCCTTGTACGGATGGAGTAAACACTTGTTGTGCAGAATAAGATAAAGACTGAGGTTCCTGGAAAAAGAAATAGGCGCTTTGAATAGTATTTGCGGTGTCGGAATCCGTACGGACTGTGAGTGACCAATTGGGTTGAGCTGTCACCTGCCAATCTGAATCATGCTTAGGCAAAGCCTCCCGAGCCTTATGAAAGGTCTGCTGCCAAACCGAACTGATT
>JAJDCC010000152.1 GCA_029261015.1 Candidatus Omnitrophota bacterium
CAGCTTATCTGGAGGACAGCGTCAGCGGGTGAGTTTGGCACGTGCGATGTATCACCGTGGTCAAATGTTTGTGCTTGATGATACGACAGCGGCAGTGGATTTACTCACTGAATCCAAAATCCTCAACAGTATTCAAACAAAACTCAAAGACACTTTATTGATCATTAGCAGCCATCGGGTGAACACGCTGACTTTTTGTGATCTGATTGTGATTTTAGATGAAGGCAAAGTGGTCGATCAGGGCACCCATGCTGAATTGCTTATGCGCAACAAACTCTACCACGCTACGTGGGAATATGAACGCCGTCTCCAAGACTATCAGGTGAAACCTCATGCAAGCTAAACTCACGCAACGGATTCGCTTTCTTTGGCAGTACATGCGCCCTAACCAAAAGTGGTTATGGACGGCTTGTGTGTTGTTGCCTATTGCAGCGGCTTGTCAGTTGGCAGGGCCTTTGGTTATCCAGCGAGCTATTGATGAGCACATGACAGTGGGGACGCGCAATTTACTGCGGGGAGATGTGATTTTGTTTATCTGCCTATTAAGTGGTGAGTACATAGCGCGTTTTGGTGAGCGTTTTTCGCTGATTCGGTGTGGAGTGCTCACATTGCAGTCTTTACGCCAAGCGGCGGTGGAGCATATGCTCAAACAACCGGTATCCCTTTTTGAACGCAAGCCCTTAGGTTCGTGGGTGAGTCGTCTCACCAGTGATATTGAAGCTTTAATGGAAACCTTATCGACAGGGGTGGTGACCATGGTGTCAGATGTGCTGATGCTTATCGGCATTTTGTGCGCCATGGCGTGGTTAGATGTGAATCTGAGTTTAGTGACTCTAGGATGCAGCATTCCGGTATGGGTGATTGTGAATTGGTACCGTAAACATTTGCGTAAAGCTTATGATCGTGTGCGCCAAATTACTGGCAACATGAATGGCATGCTCAATGAAACAGCAGTCGGTTTGCGCGAGCTTCAATTGTTTCACTATCAAGACACCATGCAGAAACGCTTTGCCGAGTCCAACCAAAAATACTTTCGCGATAGCATGCGCATTGTGGGTTTTGATGCGGCTTTGTATTCATGGGTAGAAGCCATGAGTATCCTGACGATTGCAGTGATGGTGGGCTATGGCATTTATCGATACAGCGCAGGCTATGTCTCCATTGGGGTATTGGTGGCTTTTATCAGCTATATCCAACGGTTTTATGCGCCGATAAAAGAGCTTTCCAATAAAATGGCGGTGCTGCAAGGCGGTTTGGCGGCACTTGAGCGCGTGGCGCAATTGATGGAACTGGATGAGCGACGCAAGGATGGTGGTTTAGTGCCTGAGGAGTTTGTGCCATCGGTGCAGTTTGATAAAGTGTCGTTTATTTATGAGCAACGTCGCCAAGAGTCCGAAGGTAAAGATGCTCAGTCTTTTGCCGCACTCCGCGATGTGTCCTTTTCTGTAAAGCCAGGGGAACGTGTGGCCATCGTTGGGTTTACAGGTTCAGGGAAAAGTACTTTAGTGAAGTTGATTTCAGGTTTGTACCGACCGGTACGTGGCGACATATTGATCAGTAACGAGCCTTTAAACCGATTTCATCAGGAATACCTCAAACAGCACATTGGCATGGTGCATCAACAAGTTCACTTATTTGCTGATACGATCAGTTTTAATATCCACTTAGGCAATTCCCAGATCACTCAGGAAAAAATTGAAGAAGCGTGCCGTATTGTGCAGGTGGATACTTTTATTCGCCAACTTCCGCAAGGCTATGACACGGTCTTATCGGCACAGGGAACCAATTTGAGTCAGGGGCAGCGTCAGTTATTGGCTTTTGCGCGGGTGTTAGCGTGGTCGCCGGAGTTGGTGATTTTAGATGAGGCGACCTCTAGTGTGGATAGTCATTCTGAGCAATTGATTCAAAATGCGATTATTGAAGTTTTACGTCGAAAAACAACGCTGGTGATTGCTCACCGTTTGGCGACCGTGACTGAGGTGGACCGTATTCTGGTACTGAGCGAAGGCCGTTTGGTGCAGGAAGGCAACCACCAAACCCTAATGCAGCAGCCAGGCCACTATCGGGACCTTTTTGAGGCTCAACTCAGCCTACATCGGGACTGAGTTGTCAGCCTAGGGTGGGGGTGTATAATGGGCTCCCCGTAGTGAAGGACTGAGGAAAAGATGCAAGAGATACTCACAAAAATTAATCAGCATTCCGATGCGATACTGGATTGGTTGAATCATCAGGAACAGAGCAAAGAATTGCCTTTGTATACGTCGGTCGATATCCGTGACGCAGGTTTCAAAATGTCGGCTGTGGATACCAATCTCTTTCCGGCAGGATTCAATAATCTCTGTGAGCATGGCCTGGAAGATGCTGTTACTGCGATGCGTGAAGCCATCCTGGCGCGCATTACCGGCTGCCGCAATGTGCTGGTGATTGCCGAAGAGCACACGCGCAACACATGGTATCTGGAGAATGTTCGCATTCTACAAACGATCATTGAGCAAGCCGGATTTAGTGTGAAGCTTGCGACATTCTTTGATCATTTGCCTGATAACTGTCACGAAGATAATTATGCTGCTTTAGAAACAGCTACAGGTCATAGCGTGAAAATGTATTCCATCCGCAAAGTGGTTGATGAAATTTGTGCAGGGGGAGTGAAGCCGTGTTTTATCATTATGAATAATGACTTAACCACGGGCATTCCTGAGGTCCTTAAATCTTCGGCGATTCCCATGTATCCCTCAGTGCATGCAGGTTGGCATGCGCGGTCTAAAGCCCATCACTTTGATCATGTAAGAGAGCTTACAGCAGAGTTTTGCAAAATCATCGACGTCGATCCCTGGCTGCTCAGTTGTTATCACCGCGCAGTGCGAGAGGTGAGTATTCATGAGGCGGATGATCGCCAACGCTTGGCCGATGAAGCGGAAGCATTATTGAAAGACATTCAAACCAAATACACAGAGCATGGCATTAGTGACAAACCCTTTTTGTTTTTGAAAGCCGAACAAGGCACTTATGGCATGGGAGTCATGCCCTTTGAGGATCCGCAGCAAATACTCGATCTCAACCGTAAGCAGCGTAACCAATTGCATACCGGAAAAGGGTCACAAACCATTACCCGTTATCTATTGCAAGAAGGCGTACCCACGGCGCATGTGGTGGATGATCATGCGAGTGAAGTGTGCGTATACCAAATTGACAACCAGTTTGTGGGTGGATTTTATCGGCTCAATAGCCAAAAAGATGCGCGAGCTAATCTGAATTCTCGAGGCATGTCGTTTGAAAAAATGTGTCCACGTTCGGAACGATTTGCTGAGTGCGGACAACAAAGAGACACAACCGATTTTGCTGTGTATCGCATTCTGGCACGTATAGCAGGCATTGCTGCGCAGTGTGAAATGGTGGATCTCAGTAAACAACAGGCGAAAACAGCATGAACATCCTTTTTTTAATGGACCCATTGGAGACAGTCGTCGCCAATAAAGATACGACTTTAGCGTTGATGGTAGGGGCCGCCAAAAGGGGACACACGGTTTATTATTTAGCTAAAGACGGTATCACTTTATTGGATGGGGAATTGCGTTTTCGAGTGGTTCCGGTAACCCCGCAATATCAGGAGCCGTGTTTTGAGGCATTGCCAGCCGAAGTTTTGGAAGAGTCACAAGTGGGTGCTGTATTCATTCGAACCAATCCTCCTTTTGATGAGCAGTATTTACACCACACTTGGTTACTTGAGCGATTAGCTGTTCCGGTTGTGAATTCCCCTGCAGGTATTCGAGATGTGAATGAGAAATTGTGGGCCACTCAGTTTACAGATATCGTTCCAAAAACCTGCGTGAGTGGTGATCCTGCGGAGTTACGCGCTTTTATCGAAGCAGAGAAAACCGTGATTGCCAAGCCGACCGATGGTTTTGGTGGGCAGTCGGTGTTTCGGATCAGTAAAGATGATTCCAATGTGAATGTCATTTTAGAAACCCTGACACAAAAGGGAAAACGCATGGCGATTTTGCAGCGCTATGTGGCTGCTGCAGAGCAGGGCGATAAACGTATTCTATTGTTGAATGGCAGAATTTTGGGTGCGGTGAATCGTGTGCATGCGCAGGGAGAACATCGCAATAATTTTTATGCAGGCGGCACTGCCGAAGCCACGGATGTTTCTGAGCGGGACTTAGAGATTGTTGAGGAGATCGCTCCTCACCTTAGATCATTAGGCCTCTTCTTTGTGGGGATCGATGTCATTGGGGATTATTTGATAGAGGTGAATGTGACCTCACCCACATGCCTGCAAGAGATGAACCGTTTGTATGGGCAACAACTTGAAGACCGTGTCATTGAAGCTTTGGAACAATTAACCGACGAAACATAAACAACCCACTTTTAGGAAGCTATTCCAAAAGTTGCATGAATTAGGATGAATATGGAACTCAAACTCTACTACTTCTCAACCTGTCCGTTTTGCGTACGGGTACTGAGCTTTATCAAAGAGCACCACTTAGACATCTCTCTGCGTAATATTCAGACTGAGCCTGGTGCGGCTCAGGAACTCATGCAGATTGGTGGCAAAACACAAGTCCCTTGTCTAGTCATTGAGGGCAAAGCACTCTATGAATCAGCGGATATCATCGCTTGGCTGAAGCAACATTTTGAATTGAATTAGATCCTGTCACATGTATCGTAAAGGTGTAAAATGATCCAACAAATTGAACAACGCATTCAAGAAGCCATCCCCGACGCCATCGTCAAAGTGAGCGATCCTGAAAACGACGGAACACATTTCGAGGCCATTGTCGTCAGCGCTTCTTTTGAAAATCTTTCACTCGTAAAACAGCACCAACAAGTCATGAACGCGCTTAAGGCTGAATTTGCCTCGACCGTACATGCCCTAAACTTAAAAACACTGACACCCACCCAGTGGGAAGCTTTTCAAAAGTAGTAGGAGAACAGATGAGTTTAGACGCACAAGTTAAAGCAAAAATTGAAGAACAAATCAAAAGTGATCGCATTTTCTTATACATGAAAGGCAACCCGCAAGTTCCGATGTGTGGTTTCTCAGCACAGGTTGTGCACATCTTGGGGCAGGTTGGCCAAGAGTACTCCAGTTTTAATATCCTGGAAGATGAAGCGATTCGGGCTGGCATCAAAGAGTATTCAGATTGGCCGACCATTCCACAGTTGTATGTGGATGGCGAGTTTGTGGGTGGTTGCGACATCATCACCGAGATGTTTCAGTCAGGCGAGTTAAAGAAACTCCTGCAGCCTGAGGCTTAAGCTCTCTTGAGATTCACTTATTTTTAGCAATATTAAGTCTTGACTCACCGTATGCAAAGGTTTAAATTCGAACTTGAGACCCCAAGGGGTTGTGTTTGATCGGCATAATATATCTATATATTGCGGTTTAGTGACAGGAGGCCCCCCATGGCAGATGCTGTAAAAACAGCCCAAGAGCCAGAATCTCGTCTAGGTAGTGAAGAGGCGCAGCCCGAAATTCAAAAAACAGCCAAAGGTATTCGAGTCCCGCGACGTTGGACACGAGCCTCTGTCCATCCCTATGACGAAATTGAATGGGAAACCCGCACAGCCTCCATCGGCAACGAAAAAGGTGAGGTGGTTTTCGAGCAGCGGGATGTCGAGGTGCCCAAATTCTGGACGCAGCTGGCCACTAATGTGGTTGTTTCTAAATATTTCCGCGGTACGCTCAACACATCTGAGCGTGAGACCAGTGTGCGCCAGCTCATCGATCGCGTTGTGAATACCATCACAGGGTGGGGCCTCAAAGATGGTTATTTTGCCTCCACCGATGATGCTGAAGCGTTTCGCGCTGAAATGACCTATGTGTTGGTGCATCAATACGGTTCGTTTAACTCCCCAGTTTGGTTTAATGTCGGCATTGAGCAAAAGCCACAATGTTCGGCTTGTTTCATTTTGTCCGTGGATGACACCATGGATTCGATTTTGGAATGGTACCGCAACGAAGGCATGATCTTTAAATACGGTTCCGGTGCAGGCTTGAATGTCTCGAATATTCGTTCATCCAAAGAATTTTTAAGCGGTGGCGGAACGCCATCGGGCCCTGTTTCATTTATGCGTGCGGCAGATGCGTCTGCGGGTGTCATTAAGTCGGGGGGTAAAACGCGTCGCGCTGCCAAGATGGTGGTGATGAATGCTGAGCATCCTGATATTGAAACCTTTGTGGCGTGTAAGTGGAAAGAAGAAGAAAAGGCCCAAAAGCTCATCAGTTTGGGGTATGACGCTGCGATTGATGGGGAAGCTTATGGCTCGGTGTTCTTCCAAAATGCAAACAATTCTGTACGCGCTTCCGATGATTTTATGCGGCGTGCACTCAATGATGAAGACTGGCCGCTGAAAGCTGTCACCACAGGCGAAACACTTGAGCGGATTAAAGCTAAAGAGCTGCTCCATTCCATTTCAGAAGCCACGTGGCACTGCGGTGATCCAGGCATGCAGTTTGATACAACAATCAATGATTGGCACACCTGTCCGAATTCAGGGCGCATCAATGCCAGCAATCCGTGCAGTGAATACATGCACCTAGACAACTCAGCGTGTAACCTGGCCAGCATTAACTTGCTGCACTTCTTAGATGAAGAAGGCAATTTTCTGGTTGAGCAGTTCAAATATGCCACACGTTTGTTCATCATTGCGCAAGATATCTTGGTGGATAATTCGTCGTATCCTACTGAAAAAATTGGCGAGAATGCGCGTGCGTTTCGTGAGTTGGGTTTGGGGTATGCGAATCTCGGTGCGTTATTGATGTCTAAAGGGTTGGCCTATGATTCTGAAGAAGGCCGCGCATGGGCAGCTGCGATCACAGCTTTATTGTGTGGTCATGCTTATGAAGTCTCTGGGGAATTAGCTCAATCTATGGGGCCTTATGCGGGGTTTGAAGTCAACCGTCAGCCTCAGGTACGTGTATTGCGCAAACACCGGTCACATGTCGATAAGATTAATCACCGCTTAGTGCCTCAGCCAATGCTCACCGCAGCAACGCGTGTGTGGGACGAAGCGATTCGTTATGGTGAAGAAAAGGGTGTGCGCAATTCGCAAGTGACAGTGCTCGCGCCAACCGGAACCATCGCTTTTATGATGGATTGTGATACCACAGGGATTGAGCCAGACATTGCGCTGATCAAATACAAACGATTAGTGGGCGGTGGTATGTTGAAAATTGTGAATCACACCGTACCGAATGCGTTAAGGCGTTTAGGTTATTCAGAAGCAGAGCGTATTGAAATCATCAAATACCTCGAAGAAAAAGAAACGATTGAAGGTGCCCCTGGGTTAAAGGATGAGCACTTGCCAGTATTTGATTGTGCGTTTCGCCCACTCAATGGATCACGCAGCATTCAATACATGGGCCATGTGCGCATGATGGGGGCGGCGCAGCCCTTCATCAGTGGTGCGATCAGCAAGACAGTGAATCTGCCGGAAGAAGCGACTATTGAAGATATTGTGAAGTGTTATAGCGAAGCGTGGCGTTTGGGTGTGAAGGCAATAGCCGTGTATCGGGATGGATCCAAATCGGTACAGCCACTCTCAACGGGCAAGAAGGATGATGAAAAAGGTAAGTTGGTTCCAGAAGGGACCCCTTATCGACGCCGACTTGAAGATGAACGCAACGCTATCACCCATAAGTTTTCAATTGGGGGACACGAAGGTTATCTAACGGTAGGGCTTTTCACTGACGGATCACCGGGTGAAATCTTTATCGTCATGTCCAAAGAAGGCTCGACACTCTCGGGAATCATGGACTCCTTGGCGACAACGATTTCGATGTCACTGCAATATGGTGTGCCGCTACGCATTCTCGTGGATAAGTTTTCGCATGCGCGCTTTGAACCAAGTGGCGTAACAAGCAATAAAGACATTCGCTTTGCGAAGTCGATCGTCGATTATATTTTCAGATGGATGGCGCTGAAATTTTTGCCAGAAGAAGAGGCGCAGCAGTTTCGGGTAACGACGACTCCGGGTTCTAAAAAGAAAGCTGAACCTGTGGCGGAGTTGCCTGCTAAACCCGCAGCCGCATCAAATGGCAATGGCCGTGCTAATGGGGCTGCATTGTCAGCTATTGAAAGCCACGAGCGTGTGACCTTTGCCGCGCAAGCCGACGCTCCTGCCTGTCATGATTGCGGTTCTTTGATGGTGCGCAATGGCAGTTGTTATAAATGTGTGAACTGTGGAACCACTTCAGGTTGTTCTTAAAAGAAAAAGGTAAGCATGGAACTGGATTTTGCTTTTTTAGCTGATTCCGCCCAGATTGTTGGCGGAAAATTGTACACCATTGGTGGCGCTATGGATCGTTTGTGGGCGCAAAAGGTTCCCGTGGTGCATCCACGGATGAGTTTGGTGATGCGCTTTTTATTAACGGCGGCCGAAGTTGAACGCATGCATCAGCTTGAAGTGGTGATGATGGACAGTGACGGCAAAAAAGTAGCGGGTGTTTCGGGGCAATTGAAAGTCGGACGCAATGATGGGGCCGATACGTGGAAGCCCGCATCGCCGCTATTGTCGATTGATCTGGTGAATGCGCGCTTTGAAAAATTTGGAGCCTTTTCAATTGAAATATTGGCCAATGGATCCAGCTTAAAAAGCATCACATTGGAATTGTTGGAACGCCAAACGCCACAGCAAGAAATGGATTCGGATTCCATTCCGGACGCTATATAAAAAGAAGGAGATACGATGTTTGAAGCCAGCTTAGAGTCGACAAATACGAACAAAGAAGCCGCTACCCGTAATGGGCGCATTTTAGTCGACTGGGAAATCCGCGATTATGTGCAGCAATACAATATGCTGGACCCCTTTGAAGATAGTCAGGTTCGCGGGGATAAGATTTCTTATGGCTTATCTTCTATGGGCTATGACATTCGCGTCACCGATGAATACAAAATCTTCACCAATGTGCACCAGGCTGTGGTTGACCCTAAGAAGTTCTCTGAAGATTCCTTTGTGAATGTCAAAACCGATGCATGCATCATACCGCCTAACTCATTTGCATTAGCGCGTTCGGTTGAGTACTTCCGATTACCCAAAACCGTGATGGGTTTGTGCATTGGGAAGTCATCGTATGCACGTTGTGGCATTGTCGTGAACATCACCCCGCTTGAGCCCGGTTGGGAAGGGCATCTTACGATTGAGATTTCAAACACCACTCCGCTACCCGCTCGCATCTATTCTTATGAAGGCATTGCGCAGGTATTGTTTATGGAAAGCGCCGTTGTTCCTGAAGTGACGTATGCCGATCGCAAGGGCAAGTACCAAGGGCAAGAGGGAATTACGCTGCCGAGGGTTTAATATTCAAGCAGATCTATGGGGCAAGCTTCCTTGCTCGGACATGCCGCTGCGCGTAACTCGCACTGAAGCTTCCCCCAAAGACCTGCTGTAGTTTTGCTAAACTAATGACCTTATGGATGCCCTGAGATCGCGATAATCGTGATCTCTTTTTTATTAGGTCCATAACACCAAAACAATCGGTACGCTGCAGGAGTATTGTTTTGGACATAAGCTTCGAATACTTTTTCTTGACTGTCGTAGGGGTTGCCGAGCGAATGAAAGACATGCGTTTGTAGAGAAGGGTGTTTGGGATTAGTTTGCAAAAACGCGAGTGTTTTTCTGACTTGCTTGAGTAAGCCTTTGTGACGAGGAGCGCCTTCTAGTCGAGTCAATTCAGTTTGAGCCGGTTTAGTGAACCGAATCGTGAACATCAGTCTTCATCATCGAGGTATTTCGAAAAATCTTCCCCAGCATCAATGAGCTTTCCTTTGCGAGCGTCCTCCAAGCCTTTCTTTACCATTTCAGCGGCGCGCTTATTCTTGAACAGCCAGGCTTCGTTAGCGGGGATGGAGACCATAGGATCGAGAATAATCTGACCGTGGGCGTTGCGGTAAATTCGAAAACTGCTTATTTGATCAGATAGCACTTGCCCCAAAGTGATCCGGTGCTTGGCGTCGACTTTGGTTTCTGTGACGGCTTCAAATTGGGCGTCTTTTAGGATGTCTTTCATATTCATGGTTTATCCCTCCTTGCTCCAAGTATACCTGATGGTGGGATAGTGGAAAAGTGGGATAGTATAATTTTTGAGTTTTGTGAGTAATATGTCGATGACTTAGGAATCAAATTAGCGCATCAGGGACTTAGAAGCAAGCTGCCGGACTGGTGGGATGGAGCTTGAAATCCATTCTGGGAACGCTTGGTCTAAGTGACTCATAAAAACCTCAGAAAAAGGCTAGCAATCTACGCCGCTTGCGTCATCTTCAGTTATAATATCAAGCTCACGAGATGAAGGATAAAGGAGTTTTCCATGGCATCACCCACGATCAAAGATTCTGTTGTTTTTGTGACCGGCGCGAATCGCGGCATTGGACGCGCGATAGTCGAAGAGCTGGTGAAAAATGGCGCCAAGAAAGTGTATGCAACCGCCCGTAACATTAACTCACTCGATGAGTTGGTGGCAGCACACAATGGCAAGGTGGTTTCGCTGCGTTTAGATGTCACCAAGCCAGAGCAGATCACCACAGCGGCAGCCCAAGCCCAGGACACGACCCTCCTCATTAACAATGCAGGCATCGCTAATTACAGTGCGATCATTAATTCTTATGACACTGCCCGCGGTCGCCAAGAGATGGAAGTGAATTATTTTGGACTGATGAATGTGACCCGCGCATTTGCACCGATCCTCAAAAAGAATGACGGCGGGGTGTTGGTGAATATTTCATCGATCATTGGTTTGGTGCCAGCACCTGCTGTGGGCACTTATTCTGCAACGAAGGCGGCAGTGCATTCGTTGACAAAAAGTGTGCGATATGAATTGAAGGATCAAGGCACACATGTTTTATGTGTTTATCCTGGGGCGATTGATACAGAGATGGCCGCAGGGTTTGATGTTGAAAAAGATACCCCTCAAAATGTGGCACAAGCCATTTTTGCAGCGATTGAATCGGGTGCAGAAGAAGTTTTTCCAGATAAAGGTTCGCGCGAGTTTGCTGAGCAATTTAAGGCGGATCCCAAAGCAGTTGAACGTGAGTGGGGGCAGATGCTTCCAGAGACGCTCAAAGAAATTATTCCACCGCCTAAGCCCGTGGCTGTTGCTGAGATTACCCCTGAGCCAGAAGCAGTTGTGACACCTGCTCCAGAACCGCAAGCCATTGTTACGCCTGAGGCACAAGACGAAGCCGTGTCGGCGCCAATGGATACGCCAGCAGAAGAGTCTGTTGCGTCCATAGCAGATGTGCTTGAAGAAAAATCAGAAGCAGTGGCGACACAAGAGTCAGAGAAAACACCAGAGCCAGAACCAGTCGTTGAAGAGACGATAGTGCCAGAACCAGTTGCTCAAGCAGCACCTGAGGTTGTGGTGCCTCCAGTGATTGTACCGGAACCAGAAACGCCTAAGCCTCAACGCAAGGGCGAAGAAATTATGCGTAAAGCGGGTGATACTGTCATTCGGATCGTCGTCGAGTAATTTTTTTCAGTTATAATAAAAACACTAAGAGGCGAGGTGCAATGCGTATTCCAGTTGTTTTATTGGCAGGTTTTTTGGTGTTTTCAGGTTGCAGTAATACCGAAGATGCTCGCGAAGACATGACACGCACTGTGTTAGAGGTCGATCCTGCATTCAATAAAGTCATCGAGGAGTATCAGCGCATCACAAACCAAATGGAAACAATTGAGCGCGAATGGGAACTCAAGCAGGTGTTGGTAGATCAAAAGGTGCAGCACATGAACCAACAGTTAACTGCTGCCCGCGAAGAAGTGACTTTGCGTCAGAATCAACTGAACGAAGAAATTGAACCCGAGCGCCAAGAGTTGCGTGAATTGCATGCCCATACGGTCGATGAGTTAAGGGAGCGCCAGCTACAACGATCGACTTTAGGGCGATCGATTGCCAAACTGCGTAAAGCCGTCAAATTGGCGGGTGAAGCCTGGCCACTTTCAGAACGTCAACGCCAAGATGATCAGCTTGAGCAAATGTTGCGCGATGCCAATCGCATTGATCAAGAAATTGAGATGATTAAACAAGCAATCAGCTTGCTTGAAGCGAAACTAGTTTTAATCGACGCTTAGCGTTGATGTGATTGATGAAGACCTTTTCTGATTTTACCCAGACCCCGGCACCTTTGACTTACTGCGTGCGTCCTTTGTCAGAGGCGGGAAATTGGCTGGCGTTAATCGATTCTCTTCCTAGCAGCCAAGCGCTTGTTTGGTTGGACAGTGCTAAGCAACATGAAGCCACAGGTCGCTATTCTGTGTTGGCGATGAAGCCTTGGTTGACGTTAGAGTCGAGCAATCAAAGTGTGCAGGTGACGACACGTCAGGGAACGATTGTAGAGTCCATGGAAGCGCTACAAGCGTTACAAACGTGTTTGAATTTGTGGCAGCATCACGAAAGTTCAGCGCCGTTAAGTCAAGCTTTAGGTTTGTTTGTGGCTTTGGGGTATGGATTGAATCACGAAATTGAACCTCGTGTTGGCTATGTGGGTGATGCTGAGGTGCCTGATCTTTGTCTGTGGGGGATGCAACAAGTTTTGGTGCAAGATCACCGAACAAATCAGGCATGGGCTGTAGGTGTGGCCGATCCTTATGCCCAGGATGAAGATGCCCAAGCCCAATCTGAAGCACTTGCAGATGAGTTAGTTCAGCTCAATACAAACTGCTTAAAAGCAACCGTTACAGAGAGCAAAAAAAGCTCACTTGTTTTTGAAATAGAGCCCAGCAACACACAAACAGCATTTGAGGCAGGGGTGCGTGAGGCTCAGCGTTTGATTGGTGAAGGGGATATTTTTCAAGCCAATCTTGCACAGCGATTTCAAATCAAACAACCGATCAATGCGTGGGCACTGTATAAAGTTTTACGTGAAGTGAACCCATCACCTTTTGCGTGTTTTGTGCGGCATAAAGACTGGACCATTGTCAGCTGTTCGCCTGAGCGTTTAGTGAAAGTTGACGGTGATAAAGTAGAAGCACGCCCTATTGCAGGTACGCGGCCGCGAGGTAAAGACGCGCGTGAAGACACATTGCAAAGCTTTGAACTCATGATGAGCGAAAAAGAAAATGCTGAGCATGTGATGCTGGTTGATTTAGCGCGCAATGATTTAGGGCGCATTTGTGAAGCGGGCACGGTTAAGGTCGATGAACTTTTGGGGCTGGAATGGTATTCGCATGTGATCCATATTGTGTCAAATGTGGTGGGGCAATTGCTTCCTGGCACAACAACCAGTGAAGTGATTCAAGCTGTCTTTCCGGGTGGCACGATTACCGGTTGTCCTAAAGTAAGGTGTATGCAGATCCTCAATGATTTAGAGCCAGTAGCGCGCGGATTTTATACCGGATCGGTCGGTTATTTAGGGTTTAATGGAGATCTGGATCTGAACATTTTGATCCGCACTTTGTTAGTGACAGAGAAACACACCTCTTTTCATGTGGGGGCAGGGATTGTGGCAGATTCTGATCCTGAGCGGGAGTATCATGAAACACTCGCTAAGGCAAAAGCCATGATTGAAGCGATTCAACACTTAGGAAAACAACATGCCCAAACTCATTCATCCTGAAACCTGTGGATTGCCTGATGCACGCACCTCAAATGGTTGCTTTGAAACCATGCGTGTGTATAACGGGAAGATGTTTCGTTTTGATGCGCATTTAGATCGTTTGTATGAATCGGCTAAGAGTTTGGCGGTGAATGCGCCTAAGCGAGCCGATGTGCATCGTGAAGTGATCGATTTATTAGCACAATCTAAACTCAAAGAAGCGATTGTTCGGATTGCGTTTTATCCACGATTACAGCAAGTGGCTCAATTAAATACCAAAGTGTTGCCAGTTCCAGAAATTCCTGAATCTTATTACACCAAAGGTATTTCTGTGGCGGTGGTTCCAGGGCAGTCCTTTGCAGTGGGGTCTATTGATGCCAAAGCTAAATATTCGGCGCGTTTGGGAAGTAAGCTTGCCATTATGGATTCACAAGTGCGTGGCGTGGATGAAGCGATCTTCATGAGTCCTTCAGGCTATCTTACAGAGAACACGGCTAGCAATATTGGTTTGATTAAAAAAGGAAAGATCTACACGCCCCCTTGTTGGTTGGGTTTATTGTGGGGCATTACGCGTGATGTGTTGTTTCAGATTGCGCGTGAAATGGATAATCCAGTTATTGAAACGCCTTTGACTCGGCATGAATTTTATAATGCCGATGAAGTTTTTTTTACCAGCAGTATTAAAGAAGTGATGCCGATCACCCTGATGGATGGTCGTAAGATAGCGGGTGGCAAGCCTGGGCCAATGGTGGCTGAGCTGCGTCGACGCTTTCATGATTGCATCGTCCGCGAATCGTAAGAAAAGGGAAGAATCCCCATTTAAGGAAATGAAATGAAAAAAGCATTACTGAGTTGCTACGACAAAACAGGCCTTGTCGAATTTGCCGAAACGCTTCATGCACACGATGTTGAGTTGATAGCTTCGGGTGGGACTGCCAAAGTATTGGAAGACGCAGGTTTACCTGTGACCACCGTTGAGGCTTTTGCTGGTATGCAAGAAGGGTTGGATGGTCGTGTCAAAACATTACATCCGGCTATCCACGGAGCTATTCTTGCAGTCAGAGACAATGCCCAGCACATGGAAAGTATTGCTGAAACAGGCGGTATTGATTTAGTGGTTGTGAATTTGTATCCCTTTGAAAAAACGATTGCTGCGCCGGGTGTGACGCAGGCCCAAGCCATTGAACAAATCGATATCGGGGGTGTCGCTTTATTGCGCGGTGCTGCAAAAAACTTTGCCTATGTGGGTGTGGTGTCGAGTCCTTCTCAGTATCCAGAAGTGGCTGAAGCGCTAAGAGCTCATAAAGGAACCCTACCAGAAGAGTTATTGCGTGCACTCTCAGTGGCCGCTTTTCAAGAAACGCACCGTTATGATGGCGCAATTGCGCAGTATTTAGCTCAAAGCCCAGAAGCCCTTCCATCAACAGCCACCATCCAACTCAAACAGCATCAGGCTTTACGGTATGGTGAGAATCCGCATCAAAAAGCTGCATGGTTTGTGCAACAAGGGGTTGAGCCCTGGGGATTGGCTGCGCTAGACCAAAAGCAGGGTAAAGAGCTTTCTTACAATAACTTATTAGATATGGACGCGGCGTTACGCAGTTTAGTCGATATTCAAGAGCCGGCTAGTGTGGTGGTGAAGCATGCTTCTATGTGCGGATTGGCTAAAGGCGCAACGTGTGCTGAGGCGTATCCCATTGCATTTGCCTGTGATGCAGAGTCTGCTTTTGGCGGTATTGTGGGTGTGAATAGGCCTATTGATAAAGCCCTGGCCATGAAACTAGTGGAGACTTTTCTTGAAGTGGTTATTGCACCAGCTGTCTCAGCCGATGCTTTGGAGGTTTTATCCCATAAGAAAAACTTACGTGTTGTGACTTTGGATTGGCCTCAAGGTTTGCCAAAGGGAATTGATTGGCGCATGTTGAGTGGGGCGTGGTTAGGTCAAGAACGGGATACCTTACAGGGCAAGGATGTTGAGCTTAAAGTTGTGACCAAGACGCAACCGGATGAAAAAACCTCCCATGATCTTTTGTTTGCCTGGCATGCAGTCAAGCATGTGAAATCCAACGGCATTGTTTTAGCTAAAAATGGAGTGACGATTGGGATTGGACAGGGGCAGCCAAGCCGTGTGGGTGCTGTGCGTATTGCTTTAGACAAAGCGGGAGATGATGCTCAAGGTGCTGTTGCCGCCTCGGATGCCTTCTTCCCATTTCCAGACAGTATTGAACGGTTTAAAGACGCAGGAATTACAGCAGTCATTCAACCAGGTGGCTCGATTAAAGATGCGGATGTCATTGCTGCAGCGGATGCTGCGGGTGTGGCGATGATCTTTACGGGTGCACGTCACTTCCGCCACTGATTTATGCGTTTGCAGTTACACGTTGAATGCACTAACATAAAACACATTACGAGTGATCATGGACATTGAAGCGTTGTGGAAAAAAGCGGTGAGCCAAACAGAAATTCACCGCATGCGGTTGCAAGATTTAGCGACCTTTGAAGACACCTTAGTGCCTTACACTTTTCTATCGGAATCTTCTTTAAATAAAGGGGATACGGTGGTGAGGCAGGGTAAGGTGCTGATTCAAAAACCAGCGCTGCTTTTACCGGGTAATTCACCGCAATTCGAAGGTTTTGATTTTGAGTTAGATAATGGACTGAGTGAGCGCAGTGTATCGACTTTCTTATACATGCGGGGCATTCAGTTTCCATCGATGCGCTATCGGCATGAAATTGCCTCAATAGACTTGATTGAGAAATCGTTACAGGAGTCAATTGACCACTATAAAGATTTGATGGCGCGGCACGAAGATATTCAAACAGGTTTATTGATTGGTCCCGAAGACACATGGCAGTTTTCACTACTGATACTTGTGGGCGCCTTGGTGGCGCGGTCATCGGGGAGTGATATTCAAAAGATCTTAGACAAGTGGAAGCAAGACAACTCAGGTGGATTGTTTTAATGACCTATGCGGATGCATTGGCTTATTTAGACTCCTTTGTGAATTACGAAAAATCGATGCAACCTGATGTGTTGCAGGGAATTCAGCTTAATCGTATGCGAACGCTCTGTGAAGCGTTGGGTGATCCTCAAAGTTCTTTCCGATCCGTTGTGGTAGCAGGCACCAACGGTAAAGGGTCGGTCAGTGAAATGACCTATTCGATTTTAAAGCGCAGTGCCTTGAAAGTGGGATTGTACACCTCGCCTCACCTCAATGACATTCGTGAGCGCATCCGTATTTCAAAAACAAGCAGTGCGTTGGCTATTGACGGGGATGATTGGATTACCCAAGAGCAATTTGTGGAAGCCGTATTAGCGATCCGTACTGTGATTGAAAGTCGAAAAATCCCCAAAAGTGAATATCCCACTTATTTTGAGATGCTCACGGTTATCGCTTTTTGGGTGTTTGCCCAATCCGATGTGGATATAGCGGTGCTTGAAGTCGGGTTAGGCGGTCGATTGGATGCGGTGAACATTGTGGATCAATCGGTGAGTGTGTTAACGCCGATTGGAATGGATCATGTAGATATTCTAGGCGGTTCATTGGAATCTATTGCGCATGAGAAGGCCGGCATTATTAAAGCGGATCAAGTTGTGGTGACAGGGCGTCAGGATTTAGCTGTGTTGGCGGTCATCGAAAAAGTGGCGCAACAGACTGGAGCTCAATTGCACCGTTTTGGTCAAGAGTTCAATGTTCAGGTTTTAAAGCATTCTATTGAAGGGTTAGATGTCACACTGACAGGGATGCGCGGATTGTACAGCTCTATGCGCATTGGTTTGCTCGGTAGGCATCAGGCTGAAAATGCTGCTTTAGCGGTTGCGGCAGTTGAGGCTTTATCGGATCAGGGAATTCCTATATCAAGTGTGGAGCATGGCTTGTCTGAATGTATTTGGCCAGGACGCTGTGAAATCATTCAGCAAAACCCTTTGGTGATGTTGGATGGGGCGCATAATCAACATGCCATGCAGGTCTTAGCTTCAACGCTCGGTGAGTTATTTCCGAAACGGCGTATTCATATATTGGCAGGGATGTCAGATGATAAGCAGGCTGAAGCCTTAGGGGCTCTATTGGGGCCTATGGCAACAAGCATCACCTGCACACAAGCCCATCATGCACGTGCTATGGATGCCCAGCAGCTGTCTGAGCGTATTAATACCTACTGTTCTGAGGTGTCTGTCATGCCTGACATGGTGGATGCTTATATGTACTTACTGAATTCAGTCAATGCTGATGATGTGATTGTTGCTACGGGGTCTTTATACATGGTGGGTGAATTACGCACCATGATTCAGCAGGCAGAGAGCCGAACGCAACGCGCTAAATTAGCCTAACTTAAGGAGTGAACTTAAATGCCAATGATTACTGTTGAATGGATTGAAGGCCGTACCGCTGAACAAAAAGCCAAACTCGCTAAGCGTATTACAGATGCCATGGTCGAAGAAACTAATGTGGCACTGGATCATGTGTGGATTGTTTTTAAGGATGTGCCGCGATCAGAGTGGGCAATGAGTGGTCAGATGCTCTCGGAGAAGTCTTCTAAATAAATTTGGCCCAGAAGGTTATCTTTGAATATTCAGATAATCGATGTAGTCAGCCACGCCAAAAAGCTCTTCTTTCACTGCGACGACGCGTTCAGGGATAAATGGGTGAGTGCGTCCATATTGGGTGCGGGTGACGCCGCGCGCCAGATAGCTGATGTGTTTGTCCCCTTCTTTTTCCAACTTTGCCAGAAAGCTCAGAATAGCCTCAGGGTCATATCCTGCGGCTTTCATGTATTTCACAGCTAAACGATCGGCTTCCAGTTCGGCT
>JAJDCC010000153.1 GCA_029261015.1 Candidatus Omnitrophota bacterium
CGACCATCACGGATCCTGTGCGTGTGACGGGAACAACATATACGTATGGCAATGTTTTTGGAAACAATCAAGCTTATGCTTGGTGGGTGCGTTCTGGTAATGCCCATGGCGTGAGTGCATGGTCCACCGCCAAGGCTTTCACGGTGAGTGTTTTGGGTTTAGGTGTTCCGGTGCAATACAGTCCGGTGGGAGATGTGCTGACTAATGTTCCACAGTACATCTGGAGTGCGGTGAGTGGGGCAAGTTATTACACCGTGCGCGTCGAGACAAGTACTGGGGTCAAAGTTGCAGAAGCAACGATACTGGCGGATAAAACAGGCTATACATTTGAACAACCTTTGAGTTTTAACCAAAGCTACCGTTGGTCTGTCAGAGCAGGAAATGTGGATCAACAAGGTGCGTGGTCAGCAGCGAAAGAGTTTAGACCAGTAGCCAAACAGATGACAGCGCCAGTACAAAAAGGCCCGTTACAGCGAGCGGTCAGTCAGCACCCAACGTTTGCGTGGGGTGCTGTGGAAGGAGCTGTGCGCTATGAAGTGTCGGTAGGGGTGCCGGATGGAGCAGGGGCTTATAAGCAGACATTGAATGCGAACAATGTGACAGGCACTACGCATCAGTTCCAAGAGATCTTTATCACAAACTTTGGGTACAGCTGGTGGGTACGTACGGCCAATGCAGCAGGTGAATGGGGGCCATGGTCACCCAGAGCAGACTTCTTCGTTGATGGCAGTCGGCGCTAATTAACGCCGTCTGAATACAGATTAAAATACTACCAGGGTAACTGTTCGCCATTGGCGTGCATGAATGAGCCGCTGTTCTCAAGATTAAGTTCATCAATGCGTTGGATGATTTGTTGTGCCGCTTCAGCCGGCCCAATGTTTCCGCGATTTTCAGTCATGGCTGTTTGAACATAGCCAGGATGAATGATTCCTACCGCAATCCCGTGGTTCTTTAGGTCTTGTGCCAGAGACACCGATGCCATATTTAATCCTGTTTTGGACATGCGGTATCCATAGGCGCCACCGCTGGTATTATCGGCAATAGAGCCCATACGACTGGTGATCATGACGAGCTTGCCCCCTTTGGGAATCTTTTGCCAAACAGCCTGAGCGACACGCAGTGGTCCGAGTGTGTTGGTTTGGTGCTGGCGTTCGATGGCCTCAAAATCCAAATCTTCCCACGTTGTGCTAATAAGAAGGCCTGCCACATTGATCACTAAGTCAATGGAGTTGAGTGTGATGGCTGTTTTAAGTCTTTCAATACAAGTGTGTTGCGCAACATCGATGCCTTCGGTGATGTGTGGCGTGATGGCTTTGAGTTCCTCTGAGGCTTGGCGACACACAGCGTGAACTTCATAGCCTTTTTCGCTGAGCTGGCGGCACAATGCTAAACCTATTCCTCGATTGGCTCCGGTAATCAATGCTGATGGCATGGTTAAGTCTCCATATATTTTTAAATGCTGAGCATAGGCCTATTATAAAGGGTATCCACAGATGAGTCGCAGTATAATGCCTTAACTGAGACGGCGTGTTGGCTGAGGGGGAGAGGCTATGGAGAATAGAGCCAGTAAGCGAAGGACGTGTCGGAATATTGATGTGCAGTTTGAAGGAATCCGCTGTCGTGGAGTGGATATCAGCTCAGTTGGAATCAGTTTACTCATTGACCCTAAGCTGGTGCCAGATATACCGATTTTCAATATTGAACTGTCAGCATTTCAGTCTGGAGGATTTCAAAAACAAGTTTTCCAAGCAGAAATGTGTGGCAAAGCTGAAGATGTAGGCCCACAAAAAAGATTTAAGTTTATAGACCCTGCTGCAGTTGAAGCCTTTTTAGTCGATGAATTTTCTCGACAAGACACACTGAATCCAGATGAACAGGCAGAACTGCAATCATTACGTGAAGAATTGCATTTGCATGTCAGCCATGCCCATAGTATTTCTCTGAAAACAATTTCTTTTGCAGTCACTTTTTTGGGTGCTTTCTTTGGATTCAGCGATAGAATTCAGCCTTATTTGCTCCCACTACTCTTGCTTTTTCCCTTTGCGATACTCGTGCTAGGAGCACAGTTGTTTAACACAGTTGGGGTCCGTATTCGTCGCATTTCTACCTATATCAGTTACTATTTTGAATCTCGGATCCCTGGAGTGAATTGGGAAAGGTCTATCTATAATGTGCGTAAGGTAACACGTGGTATTAAGCATAATGTGGTTGATATCTATTTTGTTTCCTGGGTATTGAGTGTGATTACGGTGTTTGGAGTTTTAGGTATTTTTTTGTTCACAGATTTTTCGAATCAGCCTATGTCTAGCAGCTCTAGCTCAAATGGGTCTTTAATTAAGCTTTATTGCGGACTTGCAATGCTGATTCTGAGTACTCTTTGGTATTGGAGATACCTGCCTCGAATCAAACGGCATACACAGTTGTTAAGTGGAGCAAGTGTTTTTGAAGAAGAACAGTATGCCTATTGGAGGCAAATTGATTTACATGGTGGGGAAGAGTGTAAGCAATCTCTTCAGCATATCCATGATTCTTTTGATTTATTGTTTTGGAGAGACAGGCCGTTAGCCAAAAATATTAAGAATATTCGAAACATTGCCGTCAATCAGAAATGCCTCGCATTAGGTGATGCGTGTCCGCTTAAATACAAAGCCAAGCAATTGTATGCATATTTAAGAGATGTGCAGAGCAATTCCTGTGGCTCTTATACTCGAGGCTCTCGCGTATTTTGGATGTCGATTGTGTTTTTGGGTTTCCTGGTTTGGCCGCACTATCTCTTTAGAGAGAATTTTTACGGAATTAATGGCGGTCGTTTTATTTTGCCAGAACAGTTTTCTCATCTCATAGCGATGTTTCTGGATAAAGTATCCGTATGGAGTAAGCACTATTTTTATTTAGAAAGCATGCCTGTTAATGTAGCAGAGGATCAGATCAAACAGGGGGTTATGGGAGTTATCGTTTGGTTGTTTCTCATATGCATAGTCCTTATTTTTAGGTTGTGTCCGTATTTTCAAAAATCTTTAGTAAAATGGCGAAATCAATATCTCTGGATCGCTATGCTTGTTTTTGGGGTGATTTGGGGGTATGGCTCAGTCAAGTTTTCAGGTTTAGCAAAAGATCCAATAGACCAGTATTTACTGCTTTGGGTGAGTTATGTGGCTCCTTTATGGTTGTTGATTCCTGTAAGAGCCATGAGATTGCCCGTACATGTGGGGCATAAAGACTATATTTTTGAAGGCGAAGGGTTTAAATCTTTTACCCAGAAGTGGAAGCACACGAGTTACTTAATGAAAGAATTTCCACCCGTTCATTTACAGGCAAGAAAATCCTTGCCGCTAGGCACATGGTTTTTTTATTATTTTTGGTTCCGCTTATGGAAACCAGAGCCGTGGAATGTGGGGTTTCAGGAATCAAAAAGCAGTCCCCCTAAAATTTATTCGGGTATCTTACCTTAAAGTATGGAGTTAGAATGTCGATCAAAATTGTATTGATTGGTGGTAGTGTGCGCCCTGGCAATTACACAATGAAGGCGCTGCATTTGGTGGCAGATGAATTGAATCAAATTGAAAATGTGGAAGTTGAGCTGATTGATCCTCAAAAATTAGGACTGGCCCAGCCAGGGTTAGCGCTGACTGAGGATTCAAAAAAGCTTCAAGAATCTGTTGCGAGTGCAACGGGTGTTATTCTAGCGACACCTGAGTATCACGGCAGCATCAGCAGTGTGATTAAGGAAGTCATTGAAAATTTAGGCTTCCCATCAGTCCTTGCAGGTAAACCGGTTGCTTTACTAGGTGTGGCGGCAGGTGTGATTGGCGCTATTAAATCCCTTGAGCAGTTGCGCAGTATTTGTTCACATGTAGGTTCGATTGTCTTGCCAGGAGCTGTTTCAGTAGCGGGTGTTCAAAAGATTTTTGATGAGCAAGGCGTTTGCCTGGATCAAGGAACCGAAAAACGTATTCGGGGAGTAGCGACTGCGTTAGTGGATTATATTCACCAAAATATTTGTCCGCGTAACACTTTAGAGAATATGGTTCGCAACTAAGAGGTAAAGAATGATTAAGAAAATATTAGGGATTCTAGGCGTAGCGGTTGTGGGGATATTAGTGGTGGCTTACTTTCAACCCAAAGACTTTACAGTAACGCGGTCACAACTCATTACCGCGACACCGTCCCCTATATACAGTCAGGTAAATAATTTAAGGCTCTGGCAAGCGTGGTCCCCTTGGGCAAACCTAGACCCTGAAATGAAAGAGACCTATGCTGGGCCGGATGCGGGTGAAGGGGCTCATTTTGCTTGGGAAGGCAATAAAGATGTGGGGGCAGGCAGTATGACCATTGCTGAAAGTCGACCCAATGAGCGCATACACATTGATTTGGAGTGGCTGAAGCCTTTTAAAGCAACCAGTCAGGCAGAGTTTAAGTTTGAACCACAAGGAAACCAGACATTGGTGACTTGGACGATGCACAGTAAAAACAATTTGATGGCCAGAACCATGCACTTGTTTATGGACTGTGACAAGATGCTGGGGGATCAGTTTGAAGAGGGGTTAACGAAGTTAAAGGCAGTGGTTGAAGGTTAATGAGTGTGATTCTTTCGGTAAAAGGGCTCAATAAAGTGTATGCGGGTAATTTTCAAGCGCTCAAAGATATTCACCTTGAAATTGAGCGCGGCGAGATCTTTGCGCTGCTAGGGCC
>JAJDCC010000154.1 GCA_029261015.1 Candidatus Omnitrophota bacterium
AATATCAAACACATTTCCGGTAATGTCTGTGGGAACCTCTTGGGGGAGGTGCGTGACTTTGATGCCTTTTTGATAAACGATTTCGCCGCGACTGACGGACATCTGCCCAGCCAAAACTTTCATTAATGTGGTTTTACCCGCACCATTACGTCCAAGCAAAACAACCCGCTCGCCGGGGTTTACCTGTAGCGTAATTCCCTCAAAAATAGAAGGCCCACCTAAAGCCAAATGTACATCCTGAATACTGATCAGTGCCATGTGTTCCTTTAAATTGCACAATGTTGTTTTGAACTATTTATCCGTCTTAAGCTGAGTGTAACCTACCGACAATACTCCTATGAGAATAGCCGGAGCAAACATGAAGTGCGCCTGCCAATGGTGATACCCTAATGCCCCAACCAAACAACCGCTAAAAAATGACACCATGATCATAAAAAACAAGGCCAGTCTCTGAATATCCACTCTTTCGCGTCGCATCACTATGTTGCCGGTGAGCACGCCTAAGTCTGTCAAAATTCCTGTCAAGTGAGTCGTACGGACAATGGCTCCGCTAAAATGACTCACCATCGCATTTTGAAGCCCCGCAGCCACACTCGCCAGATAAGCCCCCCAAATCTGCTGGTGAATAAAACCGTATGCTGAGAGAAAAAGAATCAAGGATTCCACAGCAAGCGCATAACCATAACGCCTTCCGCCTTTAAAATTAGGATCGCGAATAATCAAGCCACAAAAAAAAGATCCGAGGAAAAATGAAAATATGGCATAAAAGTATGGGCCGCACGCACTTAAATCAATCTCATAGAGATGAATGGCTAATTGCGAAAAAAGCCCTGTCACATGCGTAGCAGCCTCGTGCGAAAAACCCAGCAAAGCGATCACATTGATCATCCCTGCTGAGAAGGCCAGTATCCCGCCTCCAAACCAACTCCATTTCGGTAAATGACGAACCATGAATTCCTTTTAAAATTTACCCCTTTGGCGTATAGGCCAAAGGGGTATTGTACAAACAACGGTTTAAAGATCCCCGTTGGTAAGCGTTTAAGGGACTACTTGAACAATGCGTTGAACCCAGCCGGATCGATTACCCGCAACGTCGGTGGCGTTCACCCAAAAAACAACGCTGCTCCCTGCAGTCATATGCTCAGGCAATAGCTGAAAACTCCAAGCCCCTGTACTGCTATTGTAATTGGGCGCAATCTTCAATACGGTGTATTCTTGTCGTCCGTAGTCATACACATACACCCAAGTGCTTGCAATATCGGATACATCCGTGATGGTGCCACTGAAAGTGAATCCACTCGCAGGAATGCTAGCGCCTTCTAATGGAGTGTTTACTGTCACCACCGGTGCAACTGCATCACCAGGAGCGGCTTCTGCATTCACAACCCGCTGCAGCCAACCCGAACGATTGCCGTGAACATCGGTGGCACTGATCCAAAAAACAGCTTTGCTCCCTGCACTCACATGTTCTGGCAGCACATCAAAACTCCAAACCCCTGTGCCACTATTGTAACTGGGTGCCACTTTAAGTACGGTGTAATTTTTACGACCAAAGTCATACACATACACCCACACTTCTGCAATATCTGAAGCATCCGAAAGAGTTCCGGTGTAAGTGAACCCACTAGCGGGAATGCTAGCACCTTCTGTCGGAGAACTCAAGGTAATCACCGGAGCGGTTGAATCATTGGATGGAGGCGCCACGACACTCACTATCCGTTGAACCCAACCAGACCGATTGCCAGCCCCATCGGTGGCACCAATCCAAAAAGTCGCATTACTGCCGGCACTGATGTGCTCGGGCAATACAGAAAAACTCCAAACGCCTGAGCCACTATCATAATCGGGCACAGCATTCAACACCGTGTAGGTTTTTCTACCATAGTCGTACACATACACCGAAATGCTCGCAACACCAGAGGCATCCGCTATCGTGCCACTGTATGTGAATCCTGTCGCAAAAACGGTGGCACCTGCTGATGGATTGTTGATGACAATTTGGGGAGGCGTCGTGTCTGCACCTACATTGACGATGATGGTTTGAGAAGGGTCACTTTCATTAGGGAATTCTGCGCGATCTACAGCCGTCACATAAAAACTTGCGGTTTGGCCTTGCCCCACAGGACTGCTGTCTGTAAAGGGAGGTTGAGTGACTAATTCTGCATTTTGCAGTGTGTGATTGCCGCCCTGATCGGAACGATAGATGCGATACCCGACTACATCGGTCTCTTCATTCTGATCCCAGCTCAACACCATCACATTGCTGGCATTCAAAGTGCCTTGCACATTCGCCACTGGGGCAGGCTTAAACTCATCCGGTAAGAAGGCGATGTCATCAATGTAAATCGTGCCACCATTTGATGCTGTAGCTGTGAACGAGATATTGTCCATTGACGTTGTGCGCATATAGCGCCCACTGAACTCGCGCAAAGGAATACGCACCTCTGTCCACTCCGTGGTGATTTGCCCTTGCGGATGAAACTCAGCAATAGGCAACTTAACTTCCGTAGGAGTCAAAAACCCGCCGACATAATCGACTACGCTGTCTTTTAACCCCACATCATAACTTTCACCCCCTGCTTCACCGCGCACCCAAAACGACACACTGCCCCAACGGCTGATGCTGTGATTGTTGAGCGTAATGAAAACGCCGGTATTTTGGTTATCTTGAGCTTCTATGCGCTGCACCCAACCCTGTGGGCCAAAGTCTTGCTGAGGAAATGGATCGTTGATCGCTTCATAAGACACGCTCGCGTTGCCGAATGCATACGAATTGCCACCAAAAGAATTAGGGTCAACACCCCCACCATTAGGGTCTTGATGCGGCTGTGGAGGATTACTGTCAAAATTCAAAATATAGGGAGCAACTGGATTCAGATTAAACCCAGCAACCTGCATGCCATTGCGCAAGTATTCACTGCGCATCGCATATTTCCAAAGCAAACCAGTTTGGTGGTTCTCAATGTTTCCCGCTACTGGCCCCAGATCTAATGAAATGGTTTCTCCTGGAAAATGTCCCAACTGGCCCTCATTGGGGTTGGCCGCTGCATCGTTGTTATAAGCCAACCCCATATTCACGGCATTGCGAAAACCATAACGTCCAATCAAATCATTAAATCCAGCAGTATTGTCCTGAAAGTGTGTCAAATAATTCCGCGCAAAGCGAGTGGATTCTCGTGGGGTGAATGCCGTGGAGCCTAATGCTGCATTCAACATTACAGTGCCACTGTCGCTGAGTTGCGCCAAATGACGTACCGAAAAATCTTCTCCATCTTTAATGATGGGTTGCATGATGGCATAACCAAATGAGGTAAGCCCCGCCATAAGTCCCCAACTGTCTGAATTGAACCCTTCATAGGGTTGCACCAATAAGGGATTCGGACTCCCTGAAAAACCCCCATAAGCAAAAAGGTTGAGGTTCATGCAGTACTGCCGATTCACCAGTGTGTTGGTAATCGAATTTGCAAAATAGTCGGTACCTCGACCATCGGGGCGCATACGAAAATCAGAAAACATATGCGAATACTGATGATTGTGTAAAGACCCTGCAAAAATGACATGCATCTCATCGGCATCATTCTGATAACCGGCCACATTGAGGGTGTTAGGCATATTAGGCACAAAACCATAACTCTTAGCCCCTAAATCAGGAAACACATGCGCATATTCATTGGGAAAACTGATTTGCGTACCAAAACTCAATGCATCCCAAGCCTCCGGACCGATCCCCTTATCCTCATCGGGATGTCCTAAAGCTAAAAAGATTAATCCCAGTAATTCTGAATACCGATTCCAGGCATCATCAGGCCGCCCACCATCCAAGCTGCCTGTGGCATCTTCAAACCAACCCTGTATCAAGAACTGTCCATCATAAAGCCAATCCCAATCGGTGTTGAGGAACAATTCATGCGCCAATATTTCGACACGTGTGCCTGTGTAATATTCTCCGGCAGTCAAAACACCGAGCAAAAACAAAGCATGATCCACTGTAGAAATTTCTGTCCCTTCTGAATACTTCTTCCCATTGTCGTCTACGAAGTGATACAGATAGCCATGACGGTTGGCCTGTTGGTCTAGAGGAACTCCAATGGTGTCGTACTGGGGATCTTGCATCTCAACGGCATGCGTCAACAACGTTTCAATGCGCTTATACGCTTTATCACTGGGCACCCAACCCAACTCATCTGCCATCACATAACTCGTTAAAGCAAAACCGGTACTGGCAATGGAGTTAAACCCATTACTGTATTGATCGGCGTTATTGTAGTTGGCATTATCGGGTGTCCAATAATACGGTGCGCGTGACTGTTCCCAAAAATACAAAAGCGCCATGCCTTTGAACATGTCTTGTATTTGTCGATCTGACATAGCAGAGATAGCGGTGTACTCACGTGGATGGGTATTGGCATGAAACTCATCGCGATTGCTCAAACGATCGCCATCGGCATCTTGATCGGCATCTTGTGGATCGTTGGCGTTGAAAGCCCAATCGTTTTCCCACCAGTCAGGAATCAAATCTCCATCGGTATCGATGTCGGGGCGATAAATCAATTCTGCGGATGCAAAAGGGACACTGACTCCTTGCGCCAAAATAATGCTGATAGCAAAAAGGGTGAAGATTCGTCGTGGATTCATGGCTTGAGCGCCCCCGCTTTTAAAGATGTTATACAAACACTTTATTACCAAGCCATATTACCATACTTTAGCAGAATCCCCTCATGGTCGTTTGAACTTTTTACGGGCTCGCTGCACTAGAACTCGAGTCACACAGCCCTCAACATGATCATTGACCATGCCCATAGCCTGCATGAAGGCATACACGGTGGTGGGCCCCACGAATTTCCAGCCCGCTTTTTTGAGTGCTTTAGATAGGGCTACAGACTCAGGAGAAGTCGAGACCGTTTGAGGCTTGGCTAAGCGCTTTTCGTCTGGCTCATAACTCCAGAGAAATGCCGCCAAAGAACCTTCGCTTTTGACCCACTCCCTCGCGCGCTGTGCATTATTGATGGTGGCTTCTATTTTAGCGCGGTGGCGTATAATGCCTGCATTTTGTAACAACCTCTCAACCGCGTCATTGTCGAAATTTGCGACCTTATAAAAGTCAAACCCCTCAAAAGCAGCGCGGAAATTTTCCCGTTTGCGCAATATGGTGATCCAGCTTAAACCCGCTTGAAACCCTTCCAGACAAATTTTTTCAAACAATCGGATATCATCATAGACAGGCTTGCCCCATTCCGTATCATGGTAGTGTACGTATAGCGGATCATCACCGCACCACCAACAA
>JAJDCC010000155.1 GCA_029261015.1 Candidatus Omnitrophota bacterium
TTACGTGCCTTCGTCAATCCTTGCTTACTCAATACCTGCGTAATTGCACTTGTGAGCGTTGTCTTCCCATGATCCACGTGTCCGATCGTTCCGATGTTCAAGTGGGGTTTTGTTCGCTCAAATTTCTCTTTTGCCATTACGATCTGTCTCCCTTTTTACTTTGTGTATTTAAACACATTAAGGTTCTGCGACTCTCATACAGGCTGACGCCTAAATCCAAATTATCGGTACTAATGATGGAGCTAGAGACGGGAATTGAACCCGTGACCTCGTCCTTACCAAGGACGCGCTCTACCCCTGAGCTACTCCAGCTTATAGGGTTAATGGAACGGCCGTCAGTAACTCGGGTATCCACCTATAAAAATCTTCAAAAGTGCATCTATTCTTGATACCTGGGTAAGCATTGGGTGGAAAGTCAATTTTCGCTTAAATCCGATAGATGTCAATACTTATTTATGTCTTGCATAATTTTACTACAGAAATAATGACAATGTACGTTTCTTGGCTTATTCCCGTGTGTGGCGTAACATTATATCTGAACGCTTGAGACTGTCAAGTTTTTATGGAAATTTGACCGATTGGAATTTCGACTCAACCTTCCCTGTCACCGTTCTTGCCAGATATTCACCAATAGCAAGGCTGGAGGTAGCGGCTGGTGAAGGCACATTCAGGATAAAAAACGCCCCATCCCGCTGCACAATATGAAAATCATCCTCCAGGAGCCCGTCTTCACGCAAGCCCTGGGCCCGGATTCCTGAAGCTGCAGTTTCCAGATCATTCTCGCTCAAAGCAGGCACGAGCCGTTGCAGAGACCTGACAAATAGCGATTTGAAACTACTTCTCAAAGATTCCTCCAAGCCCGTTTTCCAGAATTTCGAGGCAAATCTCCAAAAACCGGGATATTTGAGCATCTCCCAAAGCTCAGTTAGATCCACCTGATGTCGCAAATACCCTTCTTTTTTCAGGGCCAGCACTGCATTAGGCCCCGCCAGCACACCACCGCCCATTTGCTTCGTCAAATGCACCCCCAAGAAGGGGACCCTCATATCCGGGGCCGGATACACCAGCCCCCTAACTAAAGAGCGCTTATGTGGCTTTAAGGCATAAAATTCCCCCCTGAATGGATACAGTCTTATAGCCAAATCTTTGAATGCCTGCAAGGCAAAAGAGTCTCCGTGAATCCCTGCGCAAAAAACGAGCTGTTGTGCAGACAACTCCCCTTGATCCGTTTGTAAAATCCAACCTCTTGAGCGCTTTTGAAAATTGTAAGCTTGAACACCAAGCGCCACTTTAACGCCCATTTCACCCAAGCAACGCTGAAGGGCTTTTGCGACCAAGCGGTAGTCCACAATACCAGCATCAGGAACCCAAAGTGCATTCACACCCGCAACATGAGGCTCTCTCTCCCGTAATTCTTCCCTATCGATTGAGCGGACTCCCCTGACGCCATTCAAAACAGCACGAGACTCAAGCTCTTTTAAGGTGGCCTGTTCTAAGCGATTGGTAGCAACAATCACCTTTCCACACAAATCATAGGGTATTCCTTGCTCTGAGCAAAAACGTAGCAAAGCTTGCCTGCCCTCAACACACAGCTTCGCTTTTAATGATTGGGGTTTGTAATAAATACCGGAATGAATAACACCACTGTTGCGTCCTGTCTGATGCTTAGCAACAGCAGTTTCTTTATCGATCAATACTATGTGAGCGCGAGGATTTTTTTGTTTAAGGCGATAGGCCGTAGACAACCCTACGATCCCTCCGCCGATTACAACATAATCTATAATGTCTGACATAGTCACAATCGTTTCAAATAAACTTATTTAACAATTGCAGCAAGGTGATCAACAACAACTCGAACCTGATCCTCACTGAGCTCAGGGTAGATTGGCAATGCTAGAATTCTCTGACTCACTCTCTCTGCAACAGGACAGTCAGCAGAGTTTGACACAATCTTTTGAAGCGCAGGTTGACGATAAAGCGTATCCGGGTAAGCCACTTGAGACCCTACCCCTCGATCAGCTAAAGCTGCCTGCACAGCATCTCTATTATCGACCTGAATACAATACAAATGATACACGTGCTGACACCCTTCAATTTCAATGGGTAACTGCACATTGATATTCTTTGAACGAATCAACTCATTATACAACTGAGCTAAATGGCGCCGTCTTGATGTCCATTCTTCAAGGTGTTTGAGCTTGACATTCAAACAAGCCGCTTGAATCTCATCTAAGCGACTATTTTTCCCAACAGCTTCATGCACATAACGTATTCGACTGCCGTGCACACGTAAAAGACGAATGCTTTCGGCTAAGGATTGATCCTGAGTGACCACCATTCCCGCATCACCATAAGCCCCTAAGTTCTTAGTCGGATAAAAACTGAACGCACCAGCATCTCCCCAAGACCCAACAGCCTTGTCTGACTGTGTAGCACCTATGGCTTGTGCACAATCTTCCACAACAGAAAGATGATGTTTTTTTGCAATCGCATTGATGCTACTCATATCGCTTGGATGTCCATAGAGATGCACAGGTAACAATGCTTTCGTGCGAGGTGTGATCAATTGCTCAATTTTGGAAGGATTGATATTGTAGGTTCTTGGGTCAATATCACAAAAAACAGGGTGAGCCCCCACCTCGATAATAGATTCAGCTGTAGCAAAAAAACTTAAGGCTGTCGTGATGACTTCATCCCCAGCCCCAATCCCTAATGCCAGTAACGATAGAATGAGTGCATCGGTACCTGATGCCACACCCATACCATAAGCAGTCTGAGTCCAATCACAAACAGAAGATTCCAGGGCAATCCCTTCAGGGCCAGAAACAAACTGGCCCCTCTCGAAAACACCCTGGATAGCTTTTTGTATATCAGTCTGTATCGACTGATACTGCGCATTCAAATCGATAAACGGGATGCGCTCCATTTTTGGTATAGCTGAACTAATTGGCGATCGCCTTAAAGTTCGTGTACTGGATTTTTCTGGAACCAGTCAACAGTACGCTCAAGCCCTTCATGGAAACTCACACTTCCTTTGAAACCAAGAAGGTTACGGGCCTTTGATGCATCAGCGAAAGTGCGATACACATCGCCTTGGCGCTTAGGTAAATGATCTGGCTTAACGTCCTTACCCAGAATTTTATTCACACCATTCAACACATCGAGCACTGTGTGCTCTTCACCTAATGCAATATTGAAGACTTCACCAGACACCCCAGGAACTTCAGAGGCCTTAATGGTTCCCTCAACAACATTCTCAATGTAAGTGAAATCACGCGACTGATTACCATCCCCGTAAACAGGAGGACTTTGATCCTTCATCACTGAGGTAATGATCTTTGGAATCAATACAGCGTACTGATTTTCCAAACTCTGACGCGGCCCAAACACATTAAAGTAACGCACACAAACGGTCTCTAAACCGAAACCTTTTGTAAAAGTGGAACACATAATTTCATCACACAGCTTAGATGCTGCGTAAGGAGAAATAGGGCCTGTTGGGCCGTCTTCCTTCAAAGGCATCTCATCTGTTTCTTCACCATACACAGAACTCGATGAAATTTGAACAACACGTTGAACTTTGGCTGCTACTGCTGCTTCTAGCAAACCAGTCGTAGCTGTGATATTCACGTGCGAATAACTGTAAGGATCATCCATTGACTTAGGTACACTTCTCAATGCAGCTAAGTGAATCACCCGATCTATGCCTGCACAAGCCTTCTTCATAAGCTCACGATCACAGATGTCGCCTTCCAGAAATTCAATCTTATCAGCAACATGCTTCAGGTTGTCTAGCGTTCCGCTAGATAAGTCATCGATAATACGGACTTGGTGTCCCTGAGCTAAAAGCCCATCTGTCACATGTGAACCGATGAATCCTGCGCCACCGGTAACCAGGTACTTAGCCATTATTTTTTATGCCTCCAGTTAGTCTATTTAAAATTACAAACTTTGAATTTTACGACTTTTCTTATTTTTATATTGATTGCGAGTATCTACAATCAAAGGTGCTTCTTTTAACAACAAATCATAATCCACGCTTGAGTGGTTAGTAAGCACCACTGCACAATCAATACGCTTCAGTAAACTTTTTGTAAGCGAACTAGATTTAGTCACATGTCCATTAAGCTTAACTGAAGGAACGTGAGGATCATGGTAGCTTAACTTAACTCCTTCTTTCTGGAGAAGTTTTGCCACATCAAATGCAGGAGAATCTCTCAAATCCCCTACATCAGGTTTGTAGGCCAACCCCATCAATAACACATGGGAACCATTTAAAGATTTCTTTTTACTGTTAAGGGCTTTACTGACTTTACTGACAACATATTCAGGCATTGCACCATTGATTTGAGTTGCTAACTCAATGAATCGTGTTTGGTAACCGTGCACTCTCATTTTCCACGCTAAATAATGTGGATCAGAAGGTATGCAGTGACCACCAATTCCAGGCCCCGGATAAAATGCCATGAAACCGAAAGGTTTCGTTTTAGCAGCATCAATCACTTCCCAAACATTAATGCCTAATCGCTCACAAATTAGAGCCACTTCGTTCACCAGACCGATATTAACAGCACGGAAAGTATTCTCTAAAAGTTTCACCATCTCAGCCGTACTCGTTGATGAAACGGGAACCGTCGCTGTGATGATGGTGTCATACAATTCAGATGCCAATTGTGTGCATTTTTTGGAGGTCCCACCAATCACTTTCGGAATGGTTTTTGTTGTATAGACCTCATTCCCAGGATCAATCCTTTCTGGAGAAAAGGCCAGTGCGATATCAACTCCCGCTTTTACACCGGTAGACTCAAGTGCTTCACGTATAATTTCATCAGTTGTGCCCGGATAAGTGGTGCTTTCTAAAACGATCACCTGTCCAGGTCTTACGTATTTTTTAATTTCATTAGTTGCCGAAATAATATATGACATATCCGGCTCACGTGTTTTTCTCAAGGGTGTCGGCACACAAATAATGATTGCATCTTGCTGAGCCAATACCTTAAATGAATCAGTAGCTTTAAGTCTTTTTGTTTTTGAAACGGCTTTAAGCTCTTGAGTTGTGATATCTATGATGTACGATTTACCTAAATTAACCCCTTTGATACGGCGCTGATCTAAGTCAATACCCGTAACATCAAAACCCGCTTTAGCAAATTCTACAGCTAAAGGTAATCCCACATAACCTAAACCAATAACACCAATCTTAGCCTTGCGTTGTGCAATTTTCTCAGAAAGCTCTACTAATGGGCTCTTTCTAACCATAGTTTGCCTCAATCCTCAATGTTAATACCGCGACCAATAGCTGTATAACGAAAACCAGCCTGAATCACTGTTTCTGGATCAAATAAATTACGTCCATCAACCATAATAGGCTGACGCATAGCACTCTTTAACTTTTGCAAATCCAATTGTTTAAACTCTTCCCACTCAGTAAGGACAACTAAACAATCAGCATCTTTAGCTACCGCATAAGCATCTTCACAGAAAGTCACGCCTTCTGGCAGTAACTCTTTAGCATGATCCATAGCCTTTGGATCAAAGGCTTGAATTGTCGCCTGCTCAGCCAATATCATCTTCATGACGTCTAATTGAGGCGCATCTCTAAGATCATCGGTATCAGGCTTAAAGGCTAGACCGAGAACACCAATCTTTTTACCCTTAAGATTCCACATTGCTGCTGAAATCTTCTTTACTATATAGCGCTTCTGTTGTTCGTTGATTTCAGAAACCGCTTTAAGTAAAGTGAAGTCATAACCAATCTTATCTGCGATACTGATGAAGGCTGAAACATCTTTAGGAAAACAACTTCCACCGTATCCTATACCTGCATTCAAAAACTTGCGATTGATTCTTTTATCTAACCCCATTCCATCCGCTACCTGTATCACATCAGCCCCCACAATATCGCAAACTTGGGAAACTGCATTGATGAAGGAAATTTTCATCGCAAGAAAAGAATTCGAGGCATGCTTAATCAGTTCGGCACTTTTAACATCGGTAATCAAAAGCGGAGCATCGATCGAGGAGTACAGCTCTCTTAATAGTTTTTTCCCTTGTTCACTCTGAACGCCAACGACAATACGATCAGGCTTCATGAAATCTTCAACAGCTGTACCTTCACGCAAAAATTCTGGATTGGAAGCTACATCAAATTCCACATTTGCTTTGACGGCGCCCTTGAGCGTTTTATGCACCCACTCTCCCGTTTGCACAGGTACTGTACTTTTCTCAACAACTAATCTGAACTCATCCTTGAGTGCTGCTGCAATTTCACGCGCAACGTGCTCAACAATCGTCAAATCAGCTTCACCATCAGGTTTAGGTGGTGTTCCAACGGAAATGAAAATGACTTGGGTTTTCTCAACTGCCTCTTTAATAGAACTGGTAAAACTCAAACGACCTTCTTTGACACCTTTATGCACCAGATCTTCTAATCCAGGTTCATAAAACCACACATCACCTTTTTTGAGGCGTTCTAGTTTTGATGGATCATTGTCCACCATCACCACATTGTGACCCAGCGCGGCAAAACATGCTCCCGTCACAAGACCCACATGACCTGCTCCGATTACACTGATTTCCATGGAAAACACCTTTTTTCAGTTAGTTAGTAAATTGAATTCTCAAAGTATACACGACTTGAGTCTACCTATCAAGAGAAGGTAATATTTCTCCTAACTGCTTCAGCGAGCAGGAGAAAAGGGACTTGTCTGGGAGCCTTTTTTAGGCTGATGGTATGAGGTTTCGGTTTCTATGGGCAACTCCGGATAGGCCTTTAGGGTAAGCAGGAAGAAAATCTCCTCTCCTAGCTCCCTATCCACACGATAGACTAATTCACCGACCCAGTCATGAAGATCTCTTCGTAAGCTGTATTGGTATTCTCTGAGATGATTGTAGCGCTTAGCCCCACCAGACACCTCTTTCCAGGTGTAGCGGTTAAACATCCCCACCTGCCATTTCTCACTCAAACGCCAGTCAAATTGAGCCACCGTCTCTGTTTTGTCATTCTGTGAATAGCGATGACCAAAACCCAAAGCCCATTGTCCTTCAGGCATGAACACTAGCTGATCTTCTCGACCTTGCTCATAGCCAGTAGGCGAAGGAGCTGAAACAGAAGAGGTTGAGTCAGCACCTGGAGCATCAGGTCCGCCCACCATAACCATATCCAGCGTCCATGCCTGCAAACGACGATCACGAGTGCCCTTGGTAAAATGACTTGGATAGGCCCAATTGGACTCGACTCTCATCCATGACCATGGAAATAACTCTACTTTAAAATTCCAATCCCCAAGCGTTCCACCGTCACTATTTCCCTTTCCTGCAAAGGTGTACGGCACCTCAACCAAGGCACGAGCCAAATCAACACTGGTATCATACCCATCACTGTTCGTCCGTTTAGTCTGCAACTTATTCTCTAAACCAAAAACCACTTGGTTATTGGGAGCTGAAGCTGAAGGAAAAGTCAGCAGGCTATTTGGCACAGTAGGCTCATGCACATATCGGTATTCCACAGTAGGAGTCAAAATATGCCTTAACTTGTCTATATTTAAGCCAAATTTATTAGTTTTAACATCGAATATGCGGAAAAACTTTATACTGGAGTCAATACCTGTGGAAAACTGCCCACTCACCACATTACGCTTTCCTTCGCGAGGATTGCCTTGAATGTCTTTGGTGTAGTAGGTCTGACGCACCCCAACATTCGGCGTCAATTGCACAGGAGCAAAAAGACTCAGAGCATATCGA
>JAJDCC010000156.1 GCA_029261015.1 Candidatus Omnitrophota bacterium
GAAAAGATCGACCATCGGTAACATGCAGCAAAAGATTCAACTTTCTCTGCTCTGTCACAGAACCAATCCCTTTGATGAGTTCTGAAATATAAAAAGAGCGAAACATATCTTCAAATCGAGGGAGAACAATACCGATCGTATTATTGCGACCTGCGGCCAAACGTTGTGCACTGGGATTCGGACGGTATTTTAATTTCTTGATTGCATCTAAAACACGTCGACGATTTTCTGCAGACACCGTAGGCACAGAGTTAATCACTCGTGAAACCGTTGTTGTGGATACCCCAGCAGCCTTTGCTACTTCTTCAATACTGACCTTCTTCATAGAATCCTCTGCTTTTTCCTAAAGGCTTGCTTACAAACCCTAGGAATCGCCCAAGACAGCGACATCTCCTATACGAAACACAGCATCCTCTTTGGACGATAGGATATCACAAGCGGCAACACCTTGCTCAACCATAACCGTTTTAATCCTACCCAACCACTCCGTACCTCGTTTGATATCAAATACCATTCCTTCTTGTACCCCATCCGTACTGCCTTTATCTAAAACTATAAACTGGTGAGCCAGATTCACCTTCATCACAGCACTTTCAATGGGGGGACGATAGGGTCGTCCATCACCCACAACTACCGGCTTCAGTTCATAGCTGCCATCAGCATATGCCATAGCTATAGCTTCAGAAGAATCTGTGTTTGCAAAAGGCCCATCCTGCGTCAAAGGCACACCGCCATAACCTCCCAAGCTCTGAGGCGTCGCTCCCTTAACTTCTTTTGACAGCATTTTGTAGTCGCGACCCGCAAGACTCACCTTGTTGCGTAAGCCAATCATTTTGCGTTCGAGTTCTTTATTTTCTTCAATAATTTGTTCAGCTTTAGTTAAGTGAACCCTTTTTTGTTCACGCATGCTTTCTATCTCTTCAGCCACACGTTGTTGAGTGGCTTCCACTTGATCAGCATATGTCTGGTTTTCAAATAACTTTTCACGAATTTGAGTATAGGTGAGCTCTGCTCGAGCAATTTGATCTTTAAGCTGAACCAAACGTTGCCGCCATGCCAGTTCATCGGTTTGTAAATTACGGTAGGATTGCTTAAGACCGCGAGAACGCATTTCAAGCTGCTGAACACTGCGTTCTTGTTGCACCAAATGTGCCTGCAGTCGATCTGCATTTTCACGTTGCGAGATAAGGAAGCCCATGCCAGTAGCACCGGCAAGGAAGAGTCCTAAACAAAAACTCAATAGAAGTACGTGCACGATGCCAGCAGAAGCTCTAAGCTTTGCAGGTTTGCGCGACATTTGCATGAATTCCCCAGAGATTAGGGATCTTAGGATTGAACAAAAACCTCGCGTATTACCCAACACGCTGCACCTAGGGCTACAGCATTCTCCCCTAACTGCGCGGGTAATACATCGACCAAACTTCCGGGCTCTTCAAAAGCATATTTTTTCACGGAACGCCAAACGGGCTCCAGCATCAATGAGCCGGCTCGTTCAATACCGCCACCCAAAATGATGATCTCAGGATTCAGTAAGTTAACCAAATCAGCAATACGAATGCCTAACTGTACAGCCGAATGCTCGATGAGTTCACGAGCTAGTGGATCATGTCCCTGAGCCGCTTTGACAACAAGTTCCAAATCAATACTATCTGGATTGTCTTTTGCCAACTCACCTATTGTACTCGGATGTCCTTCACGCACAAGTTTTTTAGCAGTTTCTATTAATCCTAAATCGCCACTACTTGGCCGACAAAAAACAGGGCCTTTGACCCATGTTAAATAATCTTCGTCCGAAGAAACAAAAACACCGGCTTCACCGGCGCTTCCACCTGATCCCCAATAGATATGGCCATTCAAAATGAGCCCCATACCAATATCAGAGTAACAATAAACCATATTCTGAATAGGTCGATTCAACCCCAAACACAGCTCACCGTATCCTGCTAAGGTGGCATCATTCCCCATCAACATGGGCATGCTGAATTTAGATTCAAGCTGGTCTCGATAAGAAACAAAATTTGTCCGAACCGAAAAACGCGATGCGTTGCGCACGGTTCCTGCACGTTCATCAATGATGCCAGGTAAACCAATACCCACACCGAAAATTTTACTAGGATCTACAGGTGAGGAAGCCAATAATTCTTCAACAATCTCGTGGGAGCCTTTTAAGATTTGCTCTAAGCTGTCCATCGTTCGAGGACGAACCATACGGTGCACAATCTTACCTTGCAAATCGGTAATCACTGAAATGGTGTGGTCTTTCAACACATCGCGCTGCCCCAAATCGATACCAATCACATAACCCGACTTTGCATTGAGTTCTACAAGAACAGGTTTGCGGCCACCCGTTGAAATATCATAACCACGCTCTGACACCAAACCCGACTTAATGAATTGGTTAATATAATTCGATACCGTAACCACATTGAACCCTGTACCTTGCGAAAGCTCAGTACGTGTCATAGCTCCACGTTGACGCAAAAGCTCTAATAACTGAAAGCTCTTCTGCTCACGTTCGGTTAACTGGTGTTGGTCGAGAATGGATCGTCTTCTTAACATATTTTCTGCCTATTTTTAGCTCGCTAACTTCGATAAGCCTATTGTTAAAGATGCATTACAGTTTGTCAATAAACTTTTTTTATGTAGTAATGAAAGGGTTTGAAAAAGATCAACTTTGACCCTCGGGAGGCTTAAATCAAGCTAAAATTGGCCCTCTAAGAGCCGGCTGGACTTTCTGGCGTCAACTCTGTTTCAGGATCATACAATGCAGCCTCTCCTGCCTCGTTGACTCTAAAATGCACTGTCTTCTCAGCCTTTCTACGTTTATTCAAATCACCTCCGTAGAAAATCAACACATCTGCTGTATAGTCTCCGGGCTTTAAGTAAATACCCGCCTTCAGCGCTTGATACCCATGGGTTTCTTGCGGTAGCAACCCCCATCCACCCGTAATCTTAATCTGATCCACACTTCTGCCCGCATCATTTTTAATGACCACTCTTCCCTCTGGAACGATGTGGCAATTACCCAGGTTGAGAATACTGACATCAAAACGCAGCTTATCTGGCTTATCCACCTCAGGCACACTCGATAAAGAATCCACCTTAACCCCTACAATAGATGCTTCTAGGATTTCGGTACCTTCAATAGCAACATACACGATCGTACCTAATCGACTCACTAATGGGGACTCACCACCTAAAGGCTGGCTCACAAAGAAAACCTGAGTCCGTTTTTCCCCCGTATCAGATTTGTTTGTTTTAACCCGATAGCGCACTTTTTTTTCTTCACCCGGTTTTAAAACAAACTCTTTAGGATCCACACTCAACCAATCGATAGGCTCCCTTTCACCTTCAACACCATAAGCCCAATCAACAGGCTCAACATTAACTTTTAACTTGGCATCACCTTTATTTTGAACGGTATAAAAACCTGACTCTTTTTCACCTGCGTTCATCTTCAAAACAACACGAGATGGGCCAACGGATACAGAAGCTTGTACCACGGGTGCCATCAAAAAACTCAGTGCTAAGAGAAAAATCGGTAAGATTCGTTTCATGGATTCCTATTATAGGGTTATTGGCTAATCGCCTCAATGATCAATCGATCTGTCGTATAAGCTTGCGCAGGCTTTCCTGTAAAATCAGCCACTAGATAAACCACAACCGGGGAACTTGCAGCTCGGTCAGGAACGGGTCGCGTTCCTAAATTATAAGTTCCATCACCATTTCTAAGAACGATAGATCTAAAATCAATATTGGCCGGAACATTAAAATTACCTTCCGAAGCATCCGGCACAAAAGCCCAGTCAGTCGTATTGGTATAGGACGGAGCTTTATCCAGTAGATCATCATACACCGTCCACAAAATCGGTGCCGCAATGTTAGAATCCACCTCTCCCACCAAACCAGCCGCACTTGCCTCAGGCGGTCCTGTGTATTTATGAATCGGCGAATTACGGTTGTCTGTATAAATCGTCACGGCTTCAACAGAGCTTGAAGCTTCGAATTGCACATTCAAATATTGCTTTGCGGCCATCACTGCACCCGTAGATGGCGCCACGCCAAAATCCAAGCGCGTAGCGATTTGATCCGTCTCGATATCACGCGCAAAAACCACCACAGAACCAGAACTTGTTTGCGTGAGCAACAAAACCTGATCCCAAATTATGAAATTGAATCCTGTTTCTACATTAAGTTGTTTGAGACGAATGTGATTCCAACCCTGTTTCAGGACTTCTTTAGGAATCTGAATTTCTTTTTGGAAATTACCTAATGTGAAAATGACTTCCTGAATCACGGCATCATTGACACTCACTTCAACATGAATGGGCTTATTCGCATTCATCCCAAAAGGCTCCATGTCTACAGCTGTCAAAATCAAAGAACGGCCCACCTGGTCATCTGCTGATTCAAAAAGAATATCGGTATTGGGTTCATCTATTCTGTTTAATGCTCGCTCAAACATTTCAATGGGTTCGCCAACTAAATACGAATCATCCACAAATCGTTCTTCTCCAAAATCTGTAAAGATGGTATCAAGCTCACCCAACTGCCAGGTTTCCTGACTCCCTCGACGACCTGTTGGGTTATTCAGCGTAACTTCTTTCAGCTGTAACCATCTCTCACCATCAATCCAGGTCAACTCCACCGTATTCACTTCCTGATTCAAGTTCTCAGGAGTGATTGCCACATAAACGCTGCCAATATCTACACGTCCATCCCCACGCCGATCAATGAAGCGAACTGTTTTGATGAATTGACCATTCACTTCAACATCCACATCCACAAAACGTGCACCAATAGCCGTATCCATACTGTCAGGATGGAGCTCTAATAAGAAATCGCCATCCAAAGAAGCGTCCGGTTTAAGCAATGTAATTTTACGCGTCAACGCATCTGTTGTATCCAACAGGACATAAGCGTGTTGTGAACGCGGTACTTCATTTCTCAACACATGCTCACCTGTCTTGGTAAAACCTATTTCATCAAATGCTTTTTGAAGGATGGGGCTTTGCATCGTCAATTGGTGAATCAAACCTGTACGATAATTCTCAATCCCCAGTAAAAGCGCACCTTGATCCAACCCCAAATAATCTCCACCCACAAACTCTTGTTGGATATTGATGCCATCACGCAGACCATAAATACCATCTGCAGACTGACCATCTAAAACCAAAGTCGCTATATTCTCCAAAGCAGGTAATGCCAAATCTGCAGCAAACATCAAAGATCCCGCTAAAGCATAAGGGGCTACAGTTCCATCGTGTACCACCTCACCGGCTCCCGGATCTAAAGGCGCCGCACCGTATAAGCCTTGATAGCCTTCCGGTCCATCAGAAGCCGACAAACCCCAAAAAGTTCGACTGTAGCCCGCTTCTTGCCTGTCCTGCGCAAAACGATAATTTGCCAAGATAGCTTCGCGAGTATTCTGTGCCCAATCCAGAAAGAAATCATCACGCATGCCTTCAAAATCAACAAAGATGCTTGGGTACAAATAAGCGAAAAGCGAACCAAAGAATGTTTGAATCAAAGGACGACCATCTCGTCCATACCGATTCAAAATACGGCCAAAATTACCCCGACTGAAAGCATAGTACGGATCCCCAGGAGTCTGAATCAACTCATCCACCTCTACTGGATGCGTCGTTGACCCCGCCGCCAAAATATAAGCCGTCAACCCTTCTGAATAATAATCCAAGGTGCGTTCAAATCCGTTTAAAGGTGTCCAGAATAAACTGAGCCGATGTTCTTCATGGTTAAAGAAAGCTTCCCAGTCAGCGCGGTTATAAAGTTCTGTGGATTTAGTTTTTACCTCATCACCAAAATATTCTCCGGCTGCAATGGCTCCCATAAACAACAATGAAGAATCCAATATAGAAACCCCATCTCCAGTAAAATCACTATAGGGGGTGCCATCCGCCTTCAAGAAGTGATAGTACATCCCAAACTGTTTCGCTACAGTAATTCCATTCGTACCCAAATAAGCATCCAAAGTGTTTTCAGCAAAATCTCTACCCTGCTGATCTGTTAGCCAGCCACGCTCAACAGCCGCAGGTAAAATAGCTAACCAAAAACCCGCACCAGCAGTTGTATACACATCCCCCGCAACCACTGTTCCGTTAACTAAAACACGATCAGGCACCAAACCATGTTCGTTCACATTCTCTTTGAAATACAAAAAGGCTTTATACTGCTGATCATCTAAGAAAGCTTCTTGGTCCTCTGAAAGTTGAATAACCCCAAGAGCCCTCACTAACTGCTGAGTAAAGTTATTTAATGTTCTATCGGCTTGGCTATCAATATGCACTTTAATATAGCGACTGTTGATTTCAAAACCACTGAGCACAATCTTATTACCAAACTCTGTAGCCAGAAAATTATCGCCCAAACTCTGGTAAGTTTGATTGTCTTCACTCGTCCAAATACTCACAACGGTATTAGAGCCTACAGGGAAATCACCAAATCGTTGATTACCGAACACTTCTAATATCGTGACTGTAGCTGGATGAACTTCACCAAAATCGAGTCCAAAACTATCACCTTGAGCCAACTGCACTTCTGAGGCCAAATCAAAACCAGACAGCGGTGTTGTGCTTGGGGTGTCTGTTTTTGCAATACCCACGTTACCAACGAGTTTTTGCAAGCCAAAAACATCGTTCACCGTAACCCTAAAAGATTCTGTCGCAATAGAAAAACCATCACTTGCGCTCACTTCAAGATCATACACGCCACTTTGATCGGAGCCCGGCACCCAGGTAAACACCCACTCGTCAGTTGCATCTAAATATTCAACATAAGCACCGTCAGGTAGAGGTGAGACTAAAACCGTCAAAGGCTCTCCATCAGGATCATTGGCCTCGATTAAGACTCTAAGCAATTGCCCTTCATTCACCACATGATCAGGAATAGGCTCTATGATTGGAGGATCATTAAACTCCATAACCGTAATCTTCCAAGTAGCTGTGGTGGTATCGAAAGTATCTGTAGCTTCAAGCTCTAGAGTGTAAACACCGATCTGCTGAAAAGCGGGAGTCCAAGTGAACTGATTTGTTTGCGCGTCAAACACCGCGCCTTCAGGCAACTCAGAGGTAAAGGAAACAAAAACCTCATCTCCATCCAAATCCTGAGTCTGTATCTCATAGTCAAACTCAACCCCTTCCATAATATTTTCGTCATTCAAGTTCACAAAAGCCGGAGGGCGGTTCACATTCCGCACGGTAATTGAAACCGTATACTCAACTTGAAGCTCTCCATCATCGGCACGAAATTTTACTAAATAAGGCTCAGAACTTGCCGTACCAAAACCAGGTGTCCATCTGAACTCACGTTGCTGAGCATCAAAGAATGAACCTTGCGGCTTTTCAAACGCTTCTAACGCTAAAGCATCTTCATCAGGATCTACAACTTGAACTAAGAACTCTAACAACTCACCTTCAACCGCAATCAAACTATTCGGAGGCGCTTGAAAAATGGGCGGATGATTCTTGTGCAAAACAGTAATGGTTGTTTCCTGTTGAGCAGACGCACCTGAAAGGTCTGTCACAATAAAGTTTAAGGTATAAATTTTTTGACCATTAGGACCGTCACCAGCACGTGGATTAGGGGTCCACGAAAAAATACCATTTTCAATGGCCGCGCCTTCAGCCGGAATATCAGAAGAAAAACTGAAACTCAAAACATCATCCGGATCAATATCGTTAGACAATTGATTAAGGTCAATCCCCACCGGTTCTAATTCGTACACTGTAATCGGCGTTATGGTATTCAGCGTTGGTGGGTGGTTTAAATCATCAACAATGACACGCACAAGCAATTCACTGATCACAAAAGTATCATCTGCTTCGATGATAAACTCATACAGTTTGCCACCACGCACACCTTTATCTAAACCAGGCGTCCACTCAAACACCCCATTTCCTGATCCTTGATCTGTAAACACAGCACCGACACTACCCAGCGCATCACCTGAAGCCAAACGCATCTCTAAACTGATTGGGTCACCATCTGCATCTAAAGCTTTAACATTAAAATTAAGCGTATTCGTTTCCATTACGCGTTGCTCAGGAATTGGCGTGATTTGAGCGCGGTGGTTAATACGCGTTCCATTATTGATAATCAAAGCCAATCCAAATCCCCCGCCCACAATATCCAGATCTCCATCATTCTCAACGTCTGTTAAGATAATTTGGTTACCATCACAAAAAGTTTCTGGCAATTTTCCAAAGAAATAAAATCGACCAGTCCCATTGTTAAGCCACACTTCATTCTGTGGAGTTTTCGACACAACCAAATCTAAATCACCATCCCCATCTAAATCCCCTAAGGCTAATTCTTCAGCCCCGGTCAATTCCAAGTAATCACTTGGCGCAACCGTAAATGCACCTGAACCATCATTCAGATAAAGCTTCGATTGACCATCTGCATCGCCTGTCACTAAATCCAAATCGCCATCTTCATCTACATCGCCAATCGCCAGAGCACTAATACCCTCATCGTGTTGAGGCACTTTCGTAGCACTCACATCTTTTACAGTCCCATTTTGTGTGTTTTCAAGAAGTTGCAGTGCAGAAAAAGAGCCTAAACCTAAATCATCGGCAGCTATCACCACATCGGGATACCCATCGTTGTTCATGTCTTCTAATGCCAATTGAGTCGGTGCGACAACTTCTACTTGTTCAAAAATGTCACCAAAAGCCACATGCGAGTACCGATGCTCTCCGTCATTACGGAACATAACAGGTTCATCACCAATACGTGCCACAACAATGTCCACATCACCATCAGCATCCATATCATCCGTCGCTAATCGTGACGGGGCAATGGATGCTTTACTATTCGGAGCACCCGCATCGTCCAATAATTCAAACACTCCATGTCCCTGGTTCTTCAAAATGATTAATCGAATATGGGAGCCTGCTGCATCAGTGTCCCCTAAAATGATTTCAGGAGCACCGTCTAACGTGATGTCCGCTAAACGCAAATCAAATATTGTGTGCATGCCTATGGGCAAGGGTAACGTGGCTAGGGACTCCACAAATCCCCCATCACCCACATTCAGTAGCACATGAATATTCTGATCTTTATCGACGAAAACCAGGTCCATATCCAAATCACGATCTAAATCAGCAGAACGCACCATTTGAGGTTCAATCCCTGAAAAATCAGGTAAAAGATTAGTCATGTCAGTAAAGCTGAATCGCTCTGGACGTGCTGGCACTAAAACTTGAAATGAATAAGGATTAGATGTTTGCCTTAATGAGGTCGTATCAATAAACGTCGTCCCATAAACAACTGTATCCGGCAAACGATTGACCATGCGTTTATCTGTGCTTTCAAAAGGCAACGACCTTACGCCTCCAAAAGGACCCGAAGGTGACGGAGGGTCTTCTGGATCATCTACACCGAAAATGACATAAGCCATACCGCTTGGCAAAATAGTTCCAACAGGAAATGTGTGAAGCGTGCGTTGCCCATTCGAGATAGACACACCACCAATATATAAGGGTTCATTGGCTGTGTTCACTATCTCAATAAATTCTTCTTCCGAGGCATTGCGCTCACCGTCACCATTGGCATCTCCTAAATAGGTCGCAACAGATTCCAATAAAACTTCGTTAATCAAGAGCTCATCAGCTTGAGGAACACGCGGCACGCCTCCCGGCAACACATCGAATGCGCCGCCATCAGAACGTGACCCCGGTGAATACAATCCTAACCGTCCTTGATCGGTATGCTGCACGAAATCACTAGATAACTGAGTTTCATTACGGCGCACCCAAGAAGATCTGTCTGAAGGAGCAGCTGCAATCACTGTACGGCTTAATTCATCACCATCAGCATTTGAAAGGATTAAAGTTTCGCCAGAGACGTTTAGGTTCATGGCTTGCGGCGCACCAGAACTGGCACGTGAAATATCTACATAACTGCCACCTACTGTAAAAACATTCTGGGCTGTCGCTTCGTTGAATTGATTACCTCTGAAAATGATTTGATCTTCAGCAATAGATGCTGAAGGATTGATAGACAATATACGTGGCGCCTTATCGCGAGGCATACCTAAACGAAAAAGGGATAAGTGTGAAGCTTGAACAACAATGGTCCCTGTTGCAGGATCATGCGACACCACATGCACTCCTAGATCAGTCCACTGATCAAGTTGTGGATCAAAATAGAACACATCTAAATCATTGGGATCGACTTGCTTATAAGCTGCTTCTAGGTAGTCATAACTCAGCTCAAATTGAACCGGCAGTTGGATACTGCCATTGGCAACAACATCCATGGCCTGTCCCACGGGAATTCCCGTTTTACGAAACTTTGGCGGAGCATCATGTACGGTTTTAGATAATGAAGCATTAGCACCGCCACCATTACCGCCTCCAGGATTATTGGGATCCCCTGAATCCCCACCAGTACCTGAATCGCCACCTGTATTAGGATCTTCATCATCGTCATCCCCTGATGATGTGTCAGGTCTTCGCAAATACCCTCCAATGATTCCGTTATAACCCAATTGCAAAGCATTGCGCGAATCAACAGCGGGCTCTCTAGGGTCTGTTTCTTCAGTGGATTCTTCTACAACAACTACGGGAGTTCTTGTATCTGTTTCTGATGCAACATAGGGTTCATTAGAAGTCGTTTGGGGAGACCGCTGACGGTAGGTACTGCCTACTGAAGCTGTGGAGCCAGAAGAAGAAGCGGAGCGTCCTCGCGAGGCCTTCCATCCCACTGAGGGGTTGGAATCAACCTGTTGAGAACGCTCCGCTACAAACTTTGCCGTTGCTCGTGTTTTTTCTTTATCGACTGTTTCAGGACTTACTGGTTCTTGCGAAACAGG
>JAJDCC010000157.1 GCA_029261015.1 Candidatus Omnitrophota bacterium
ATAAATTGAAAGAACAAAAAATTGATCCCACACCCGTAACACTGGAACTGCATCGCAAAATGGCCTCATCTTTCGCACCACTTGTCTTTGTGATGTTTGGTCTCATTTTTGGTCTCAGCTCTCCGCGTAATGAAAAACTCACGACTTATGTATGGGTCATGTTTATTTTCATGGTCTATTATTTAGGCACGGTGGGCATGAATGCCTTGGTCCTTAAAGGGTGGTCCTCAGCGGCTATTGCGATGTGGACCCCCAATCTGATTGGACTCTTTATCTCTGCAATCATCCTTGCTAAAATTACCCGACAATAATGCGAATTTTTGACCGATACATTGTAAAACAATTATTACCAGCATGGGTATGGTGCCTGGTGATCTTCTTATTTCTCAGTTGCCTCATTGATCTCTTTGGGCACCTGGATGAAATATTGCGCTATCAGATCACCGCAAAAACGATATTGAAGTATTATGCCTGTTTTTTGCCTTTAGTGTTTGTGCGCGCCTCTCCCATTGCCCTGCTCTTTGCGACCGCTTTTATTTCGCAAAGATTGACTCGCTATCAAGAATTCTTGGCGATCAATGCTAGTGGTACCAGTCCTCTTAGAGTCAGCTTGCCCTTCTTATTTGTAGGATGGATTGCCTCACTCAGTGTTTTTGCAGCTCATGAAACACTGGTTCCGCTAACGTCTGCTACTTATGAACGCATTAAGGTTGAAGCCTTTAGAGATTCCAAAAAAACTCACACCGTTGATAATGTTGCGTTATTGGATAATGCCAATCGCCTTTATCATGCTCGTGAATTAGATGTCGATGCTGAAGAATTAGCAGACCTAACTGTATTGGAACACGATTGGCGTAATCGCCCCACTAAGAGCCTCTATGCCTCACGTGCCATCTGGACCAAACATGGTTGGCTGCTGCTCTATGGCACCATTTATCGAATGGGTCAAGGAGGACGCTTGCGAGGAGAGCCTCAGCCCTATGTGGAAAGGTTGATTCCTTTCCCTGTAACACCTGAATCTTTCTTAGAGCCAGAAGCAAAACCTGAAACCATGCGCTATGGTCAACTGCGCACGTTGATACTGCGCTTAAAACAAACAGGGATCACACACTTGAGACGTCAGCGTGTTGAACTGGCATCTAAGCTCAGCATGCCTTTTTTGAACCTTATAGTGTGTTTATTGGCTTTTGTCGCCTCAACCGAACCTGCCCTTCGCGGAAACCTTAGAGGGCTAGGCATCAGTCTTGGCTGGGGGATGGGATTCTATCTGATCGTTGCGATATTTTATGGACTCACCAAGCAATGGCCGATACCCATATCTGTCGGATTATGGTTCCCACATGTAGCGGTCTTTGCTTGGTGTGTCCACAAACTTCAAAATCGTGCAGGTTAGCTTGTTATCTACAATGGTTCACATAAAAAAATTCCCTAGAGATTTTCATAATCTCTAGGGAATTTTTGTTACTATTTACCGACGAAAACTAGGTACCAATCTCCCAACTGGCCAGATATTTCTTCTGCTCAGCGGTCAATTCATCGATATTGACACCCAAACCTTCGAGCTTGATAGCGGCAATGCGCTCATCAATGATTCGAGGCACTGGATAAACATCTGTCTTCATGTTGCTGCCTTCTTTGAGCAGATACTCGCAGCTCAATGCCTGGTTAGCAAATGACATATCCATCACACCAGGAGGATGTCCTTCAGCGCAGGCCAAGTTCACCAAACGCCCTTCACCCAGCAAGTTGATCTTGCGACCATCTTCCATCACAAATTGGTGAATACCGTTGCGAGCGAATACGTCGGACTTACTCAACTTCTCTAATGCCTTCAAATCCAACTCGACATCAAAGTGACCTGAGTTCGCCACTAAAGCATTATCTTTCATGACTTTAAAATGCTCTTCACGAATCACGCTGGTGTTACCGGTAACAGACACAAAAATGTCTCCAATCTTTGCAGCTTCCTGAATCGGCATGACTTGGTAACCATCCATCACCGCTTCTAAACCTTTAATTGGATCTACTTCTGTAACCACCACCTGCGCACCAAGACCACGTGCACGCTGTGCAAGCCCTTTACCACACCAACCATAACCCAACACCACAAATGTGGTTCCGGCAATCAATTGATTGGTCGCACGAATAATGCCATCAATCGTGGATTGACCCGTACCATAGCGGTTATCAAATAGATGCTTGGTATCTGCATCATTAACGGAAATTACAGGAAACGACAACTTCCCTTCAGCGGCCAAACTCTTCAACCGAATCACACCGGTTGTGGTTTCTTCTGTACCGCCAATGATGTCTTTTCCATATTTCTCTGGGTTCTTGTGCACACTCGAAACAAGATCAGCACCATCATCCATCGTCACATGCGGAGAAATCGATAATGCAGAATTGACATGGTCATAATACGTGTCTGTATCTTCACCACGAATTGCAAAAACCGAAATCCCAAAATCCTTTACCAAACTCGCTGCAATATCATCTTGTGTGGAGAGCGGATTGGATGCACAGAGAGCAATTTCAGCTCCACCGGCTTTTAAGGTAATCATCAAGTGCGCCGTTTCGGTGGTTACGTGCAAACATGCGGCTACACGGTATCCCTTCAATGGCTGCTCTTTTTCAAAGCGTGCACGAATAGCTTTAAGCACGGGCACCTGGTTCTGAGCCCAATCGATCTTAGCTTTACCTGATTTGGCTAATTCGATATCTTGGATATCAAAACCAAAGGGTGTGCCTTCTTTATTAGCACTACCTGCTGATTGTGGTGCTGTTGCTGTCATGTTCATGAAACCTCCTTTTAAGATTCAAAACCTAGCAAGACTTGGCTGCTTTTTGAATATCTTCGACACGATCAATTTCTTCCCAAGTAAACCCTTCAGCTTCGCGACCACAGTGACCATAAGCGGCAGTCTTGAAGTAAATAGGGCGACGCAATTTTAACGCTTGCATGATACCTGCAGGCGTTAGATCAAAACATTGACGAACAACTTTAACAATCACTTCGTCTTCTAATTTTCCTGTTCCGTAAGTGTTGATCATAATGGATACAGGCTCTGCCACACCAATAGCATACGCCAATTGGATCTCACATCGATCTGCCAATCCTGCGGCCACGACATTCTTAGCCACATAGCGCCCCATGTAGGCAGCAGAACGATCCACTTTTGTAGGGTCTTTACCTGAAAAAGCACCCCCACCGTGACCCACAATACCCCCATAAGTATCCATGATGATTTTGCGCCCAGTTAGTCCAGTATCTCCATTAGGACCACCCACTTCAAAACGTCCTGTAGGGTTGATATGGATCTTGGTGTTTGAGTCCACCCATTCTTTAGGCACAATTTCATCAATGACCACACGTTGCAGATCAGCCTGAATTTGTTTCAGTGTCACACCCTTAGCATGATGCGCACTCACAACAATGGCTTCGATACGAGCCACCTTATCATCATTGTATTCAACCGATACCTGCGTTTTACCATCAGGTCGGAGATAATTCAAAATACCTTCTTTGCGCACATCGGACAATCTTCTGGATAAGCGATGTGAGAGCATAATCGGCAACGGCATTAATTCAGGCGTTTCGTTGGTCGCATAACCAAACATCATGCCCTGATCCCCCGCACCACCATCGTCTACACCCATAGCAATATCTGGTGATTGAGACTGAATCGCTGTCACCACACCACAGGTTTGTGAAGCAAAACCGCTCTCGGGTTCGTTATAACCGATTTCTTCAAGCGTGCGGCGCACAAGCTGAGGAATTTCAATATAACAAGAGGTCGTTACCTCACCAGAAACAAACACCAGTCCCGTAGTGACCAATGTTTCACACGCCACACGGCCATTGGGGTCTTGAGCTAAAATTGCATCTAAAACAGTATCTGAGATCTGGTCCGCCACCTTATCTGGGTGACCTTCGGTAACTGACTCAGAGGTAAAAATGTGTCGCTTCATACCACTTTCTCCTTACTTAGCGTCTTACTCCTCAACCATAACGTCCGGTGCCATCTCTCTTAGACTGGCAGTGAGAAAAGCTTCGACTTCCTTAGCCGTGTGTAACTTCATAGCTTCATCCACGACTTTCTTAGCTTCCTCCATTTTTATGGACCGCACTAACCGCTTCACAAGCGGTAGCTGTACTGGTGATGTGGACAACTCATCAAGCCCCATACCTAAAAGTAATAAGGTCATTTCAGGCTCGCCTGCCATTTCACCACACATGCCGACCCATAAATTGTTTTCGTGTGCGACCGTAACCACCTGATGAATCAAGCGCAAGATTGCTGGATGCGTCGGCTCATACAAATAAGCAATCTTTTCATTCACACGGTCCACCGCTAATGCATATTGAATCAAATCATTGGTGCCTATCGAAAAGAAATCGACTTCCTGTGCAATTAAATCACACGTAATTGCCGCTGAAGGCACTTCAATCATGGCACCCACTTCAAATTTTTCTGCAAAAGGAACCCCTTCTCGTTTCAACTCTTCTTTCACCTCAGCTAAAATTTCATTAGCACGGCGCACTTCTTCAACGCCTGAGACTAAGGGGTACATGATCTTTAAATTACCAAATACGCTGGCTCTTAAAATGGCTCGCAGCTGAATACGAAAAATATGGGGTCGAGCCAAGCTAAAACGAATGGCACGCCAACCCATAAAAGGATTCATTTCAGAAGGCAGACCTACTGGAGAAATGAATTTATCGCCTCCCAGGTCCATCGTGCGCACCACAACGGGTTTACCGTGCATTTGCTCAGCAACCGTCTTATAAGCCTCAAACTGCTCTTCCTCTGTCGGAAAATCTGAACGGTTCAGATAAAGAAACTCTGTTCTAAACAAACCAATACCTTGCGCACCATGCGCCAATACCGCTGGCATTTCTTCTGGAAGCTCAATATTTGCCATCAACTCAACATGATGATTGTCTAAAGTTTCAGCAGGCAAATCCTTTAAGTGCTGTAACCTGCCTGTCAGCTCTTTGTTCTTACGCTGAGCCAATTCATAATGCTGTATGGTTGGCGGATCAGGCTCAATCACCACTTCGCCATGCGTACCATCTACAATGATGTATTGTCCTGATTCTACGCGTGTACGAGCCCCCACTAAACCCACGACCGCAGGAATTTCAAGAGACTTAGCCATGATCGCAGTGTGACTGGTACGGCCACCTACTTCTGTCACAAAGGCAATGACATGCTCTTTGGACATTTGAGCTGTTTCTGATGGGGACAAATCCCGAGCAACCACAACCACAGGTTCGTCTAATTGTGTCAAAGCATCTGTCGCTTTTCCTAACAAATTACTCAAAATACGTTTACGAACATCCTCAATATCTGCAGTGCGTTCACGCAAATACTCATCATTAGTTCTTGAAAATGCTTTAAGATGCCGCTGGAAAACTTCGTCAAAAATGAATTCAACATTCAATAGTTGCTGTTTCAATCCATTGATAATTTCTTCGCGAATGGACTGATCTTCTAAGACCAGCAAGTGGGCATTGAATATAGCCGCGTGTTCTTTACCAAGATCATCAGCCAATTTACGCTGAATCTCTTGAATTTGCTTGCGCGTTTGTATAAGTGACTCTTCTAAACGCAGAACTTCTGCGCCGATATCACTTTCTTGAATGGGCTTACGAGGGATTGAAAAATCCTCAGTATCAAACTTAAAGACTTTTCCCATAGCGACACCAGGAGCTGCCGCAATACCTCGGTGGGTCATCATGATACACACTCTACTTAGTGTTGGACTCAGGAATTGGTTCAGTCACAATCTGACAAAGTTTTTCTAGTGCTTCTGCAGCATCAGCGCCGCTTACCAAAATCACGATACGAGAACCAGGGTGCGCTGCTAGCGTAAGGAGACCCATGATGGATTTCCCATCCACAATCTTGCGCCCCTTCTTTACCGTCACCTTACTGACAAAAGTGTTCGCTGTTTTGACAAAAAAAGCAGCAGGCCTTGCATGAAGTCCTTGATCATGCAAAACCGTCACGGTTCGTTGCAAAACTGGCAAATCTTTCTTCTTAGCCATTATCCGTCATTCATTACCTGGAACGATATCTGACTGCATCACATTGCCACCTAGACGTCCTCGGGCATTGATAATCAAATGCACGATACTCTTGGCAATTTTTTCGGCATTATGCCTGACATGAGTATCCACAGTAACAAAATTATCCGCAATTACTTGAACCCCTAATGCTTCAATATTATCCAAATCGGCTTCTACTTCGGTAGATTTTTCTTCTTTATATCGCTCTAACACATCTTTTGGAATAGGTCGTGTATTCACAAGACACGCATGCAACATATCAGGACCTGTGTGGTCTAGCAAAGCTTTAACATGATCACTGGCTGAATAGTCTTCAGTTTCTCTATACTGTGTCATCACATTACACACATACACCTTTAAAGCCTTGGATTGTCTGATTTCATCCGACATGCCAGGAACCACCAAGTTCGGCACCACACTTGTGTAAAGCGACCCGGGTCCAAAGACAATGACATGAGCATCTCTAATCGCGTCAATGGCTTCCTGAGTGGGCTTACAATCTTTGGGTTCAAGATACATCCGCTTGATGCGTGCTTCAGCTTCTGAGATATTCGTTTCGCCATAGGTCTTAGACCCATCTTCATGCTCTGCCACAAGCTGAGCTTTGGTATTCGTAGCAGGAACCACTCGACCTCGAATCGCTAAAACCTTACTGGAAGCTTGTACAGCCTTCTCAAAATCACCAGTAATCTTTGTCATGGCTGTGATGAACAAATTACCAAAACTGTGGCCCTGCAAAGCCGAATTACCCGGAAAGCGATACTGGAAAAGCTGCTGCATTAAAGGCTCAGTATCTGCTAGTGCAACCAAGCAGTTTCGAATATCACCCGGAGGAATCATATCAAACTCCTGACGCAATCGGCCAGAACTCCCTCCGTCATCAGCCACTGTAACAACAGCAGTAATGTTATTCGTGTATTCCTTTAGCCCCTTAAGCAAGCGTGATAAACCCGTCCCACCGCCAATAGCAACGACTTTAGGCCCTTTTTCAAGATGGCGGCGTTGGAAGACTTTCTCAACAAGGTCTTTATCTTCGGATGGAGAAACAACCTCAAGTAGGGACTTCACAGTGTACAAGCCACCCATCAACACCCCAACTAAACCAATTAAAAGGATGGCTAATGATATGGCACGCTGAACAACATCGCTTTCTATTGTAAGCAAAGCTGCGCCGACTCCGAAGAATACGATGCCGGCCAAAGCCAGACCTACCCAGCGTTTGACCTGCATTCCAGGATAAAACCATTTTAGGAAGCGCATAAAATCACGGTGAGGTTATTAACTTGCTGGTAGCAGGAAATAAACTTCTGAAGACTAATGACGCCGCTCGTCTTCGTCGCGGATTGTCTTTAATAACTGATCCGCATTCTTGGATCGTTTTAACATATCTCTAAAATGTTTATCTTTAAGCAGTCTAGAAATTCTAGCTAAGGCTTTGAGATGCGGCCCAGCTGAATCCTCTGGAGCAACGAGCAAGAAAAAAAGATGCACAGACTCACCGTCTAATGCATCAAAATTAACCCCCTCAGGAGAAACAGCAAACGCGCCAACGAGGTCATCAACGCAATCTGTTTTACCATGAGGAATAGCAACCCCGTCCCCGATTCCAGTCGACCCTAATGACTCTCTCTCAAGAAGTACGTTTGTCAGATGATCACTGTGTTTCTTATCTAGGGAACCTGCTTCTACCAAAAGATTGACCAGCTCTCGAATCACTTCGTCTTTCTTGGTCGACTTAACGGTACAGCTGATCGCCTTTTCATCCAAAAAGGACATGATATTCATTATGAGGTTACCTCAACATTGCCTTAACGGCACTTCAGATTATAAAAAAGCGGGTGATGGGACTTGAACCCACGACATCAACCTTGGCAAGGTTGCACTCTACCACTGAGTTACACCCGCAATAGTACACGAAGTCAGAATGCTTCAAGCAAAAATGGGCGAAAAAGGACTCGAACCTTCACGGGTTACCCCACTGGCTCCTAAGGCCAGCGCGTCTACCAATTCCGCCATTCGCCCAAAGGGCACTCGACTGATTCAATTTCAAACAGACTCAAAGCTTAAGCTTTATAGCCGAGTTGTCCACTTTGTGGATCCAACCTGATTCACTTTCTTTAAAGTACATGGGCCGCGTAGGTCTCGAACCTACAACCTTGGGATTAAGAGTCCCCTGCTCTACCAGTTGAGCTAGCAGCCCTAAAAACCAAATCTTAAAATACGTGCGCCCGGCAGGGTTCGAACCTGCTGCCTCTTGGTTCGAAGCCAAGCACTCTATCCAAATGAGCTACGGGCGCAAAAATTCTTGCAACAGGTTAGAGTTCGTTCTTCTGAAGAACTTACCGGCTTCAAACTAAGAACATGAATTTTAGCACGAGCTGCCCCCTCAGGCAAGGCACTCAAAAAGTGTTTTCTTTAGCTAGGGATTTCTAGCCAAACAGCCTCATCTCGGATTTCAGCAGAGTAGCACTGAACACGAAAAGCTGGGCTGAGCGCGCAAACACCATCCTGGAGCCCAAATTGCCATCCATGCCAAGGACACCGTACAGTGAGCCCCTCAACAGCCCCTTCACCTAAAGGGCCACCCTGATGCGGACAGGCGTTATCCATGGCATAAATCTGGCCCTGTTCATAAAACAGCGCAATATCTCTACCCAACACCTCAACAACAAGACCCGCCCCTGAATTCAATTCACTGATTTCAACAGCTTTCACCCAATCAGACATACGCAATACGGATCAAAATCTGATGCCTGATTCTTTGAGAAAGTGCTTATCGGACTCGGTCAACTCAAATCGCAGCTCATCTTCAGCCTGCTTTTTCCCTATGAGCGGAACGACATAAATAGCCAATTCAACTTGTTCTTCTTTTAACAGCTTTCTCAGCTCGGTAAATTGAGCTGATTGCGCTATCATCCGTTGTATCGCCTTATTTAACCGCCTTAGGTGTTTATTTAACTTTTTTTCGATATTCATAGCAGACTAGCCTCCTGTTATCGACTTGCAGTTACAGAGGCCTGCGACCTCACTCTTTAGAAGCCGCAGAAGCTTCCATGAGCTTATCAGTTGTTTGACTGATGCGCATGGAACAAAATTTAGGACCACACATCGAACAAAACTTGGCGTCCTTATAAAAATCATCGGGCAACGATTCATCATGCATGGTTTTGGATTTTTCAGGATCCAATGACAAAGCAAACTGCTGTTCCCAGTCAAAATTGAAACGAGCCTGAGATAGCGCATCATCTCGTTTCCTTGCCCCACGTCGACCACGAGCTAAATCAGCTGCATGTGCTGCAATTTTATATGCGATCACGCCATCCCGCACATCTTCCGCATTAGGTAATCCTAAGTGTTCTTTGGGTGTCACATAGCACAATAGACTCGATCCATACCAACCCACCATCGCTGCACCAATCGCAGAGGTGATGTGATCATAACCCGGAGCAATATCTGTCACCAATGGCCCTAGTGTGTAAAACGGTGCGCCATTGCAATAACCTTGCTGGTGCTTCACATTCATTTCAAGTTGATCCATAGGCACATGCCCTGGGCCTTCAACCATCACCTGCACATCCATAGCTTGCGCACGTGCTGTGAGTTCTCCTAGGGTCCTTAATTCCCCCAACTGAGCCTCATCTGATGCATCCGCCTGACACCCAGGCCGCAAACTATCGCCAAGGCTATAAGAAACATCGTACTTACGCAGAATTTCTGTGATCTCGTCAAAATGGGTGTACAAGGGATTTTGCTCTTGGTGTGTCGCCATCCATTGCGCTAAAAGACTTCCCCCGCGACTCACAATGCCTGTAATGCGGTTCTTTACGGATGGAAGATGCTCAAGCAAAATACCGGCATGGATAGTCATATAATCCACACCTTGTTTGGCCTGATCTTCAATCGTTTTCATGAAAATTTCAGGCGTCAAATCTTCAACGCGCTTCACGTAGGTCAGCGCCTCATAGATAGGTACCGTACCAATAGGCACAGGAGATGCCTGGATGATGGCTTCTCGAATGAGAGGAATGTCTCCTCCTGTCGATAAATCCATAATGGTATCTGAGCCATAGTGCACCGCCATGTGCAGCTTCTCAAGCTCTTCGTCAATATTCGACGTAGTCGCTGAGTTGCCAATATTGGCATTAATTTTAACACTGGCAACACTGCCGATACCCATAGGCACAAGACCACATGCTAGATGATTGATATTTGCAGGGATGATAAAACGTCCTGCCTTAATTTCATCACGCACCAGCTCTGGACTGATGCCTTCTTTTTTTGCAACGATTTGCATCGCTTCGGTAATTTCACCACGACGAGCATACGCAAGTTGCGTCTTAGCGGCTTGAGGATTAGCCATCACACCTCCCTATTAAAGTCATGATTATTTTATCATTCCTAATGATTAAAAGGTGATCGAATTAGCGTTAAAAACTCTGACCGCGTTTTATCACTGGTTCGAAACACTCCGAGCATTGAACTAGTCACCATACTTGAATTTTGTTTTTGGACACCACGCATCTTGGTACATAAATGTGAAGCTTCCATCACACAAGCCACACCCAGTGGTTTCAAGTGTTCGTTAATGGCCTCAGCAATTTGAGTCGTGAGACGTTCTTGCACTTGCAACCGCCGTGAAAACATATCAACAAGTCGCGGAATTTTACTTAGGCCTACAATTTTTTGGTCCGGCATATAAGCCACATGACACTTACCTGTAAATGGAAGCATGTGGTGTTCACACAATGAGAAAAAATCAATCTCCTTCACCACAACCATTTCATCATGCTTGACATCAAACGTACGGCTCAAAATAGCAGCCGCATCTTCACGATAGCCTGATGTCAAAAACTGCATCGACTTACGAACGCGTAATGGAGTTCGCGCCAAACCATCTCGATTGGGATCTTCACCAATCAAATGAATCAACAAACGCACAGCGGATTCCCAAGCTTCATCAGCATCTTTACCGGTTGTCTGTGCCAATTGATTCAGTGCATCCAAATCTGACATTATTTTTTCCATTGCTCAATTAAGGACACCAACAAACGCACGCCAATACCCACCGCGCCCTTAGGGCTATAAGGTTTATCCTGCTGTGTCCAAGCCGTGCTGGCAATATCCAAATGAGCCCAAGTCAACCCTTCAGTAAAAGCCTCTAAAAACTTGGCAGCTGTAATCGTACCCGCTTCGCCCGTACCGCTGATGTTTCTTAAATCAGCAATATCGGATTCCATCTGTTTGCCATAGGCCTCCCACAAAGGCAAGCGCCACATGCGCTCTTGCGTCCGCTCACCAGCAGCGACAAGTTGGTTGGCTAATTTGTCATTGGTTGACATCAATGCAATGGATTGTGAACCTAAGGCCACAATACAGGCACCGGTTAAAGTAGCCAGATCAATCACTGCATCAGCCTCAAAGCGCTTGGCATAATGCAAACAGTCAGCCAGAATTAAACGTCCTTCGGCATCGGTGTTCAACACTTCTACTGTTTTACCTGAAAGCGTTTTGATGATATCGCCTGGCTTTTGTGCTGTCCCTGATGGCATATTTTCGGTAGCTGCAATCACCCCCACCACACGATGAGGCAATTTCAATTCACTCACCGCCTTTAGGGTTCCAAAAACAGCGGCTGCCCCTGACATGTCATACTTCATCAATTCCATTTTGAGTGCAGGCTTTAAACTGATACCGCCTGTATCAAAAGTCACGCCCTTACCACACAAGACTAGGGTCGACTTCGCTTTAACCGGTTTGTAGTCCATGACAATGAACTTAGCAGGATGTGCACTGCCTTGACTCACTCCGACCAAACCACCAAAACCTTTTTTCTTCAATTCATCAAATGAAAGTACCTGAACTTTAAGCTTATTCGTTTTAGCCATAGCTTCTGCTTGTTTGGCCAAATAAGTAGGATTCACCAAATTCGAAGGTCCATTAATCAAGTCACGCGTCAACTGTACCGCGTCGGCAATCACACGGCCCTTTTCAAGACCACGCTTAGCCTGAGTCTGTTTGTTGGCCTGTTCAACCAACAGCGTGATGGCTTTGAGCTGAGTTTTGAGGTTCTCTGCAGGTTTCTTGTAGACTTCATACCGATAGGTCGACAATAAAGCCCCTTCAACTAAAGCTTGAGCACATTGCTCTTGTGAAACACCCCGCACTTCAACTACCGGAAATGAAATGGATTTACTGGGCCCAGTTCTCAACGCTTTAGCCGCAGTACCCGCTGCTTGTCTGAAGCAGTCTTCTGAAACATCAGCACGCTTACCTAAACCCACCAGCAATATCCATTGCCCCTCAACGGGAACCCTTAAGACTTCATTGAGCGCAGCAGAAAACCCTGCATTTTTCACTAAAGCCAATGACTCAGCATCTTTAAAATCGGTTGCCGGAAAGTAAACAAGCGAATCGTTATTACCTTGGGCTGCAAAAATTACAGCCACATTATTTTTTAGATTTTGCCAGGTTCCTGTCTTAACTTGTAAATCCATAGGTTCTCCTTAGGATGATTGACAACACTGACACAAAGCTCGCAACATGCGAAAAGGATAAATACCACTTGAATGCCCATCAGACCAATTCACCATCAACGCATAGTGCCCACTCATTTGCACAGCAAGCGGACGGACTGATTCTGAAACTGTCTCTGGTTTTAGACGCACAACACCTGTCAATTCATCGACACACATCGCACAGGGACACTTTAAACGCAGAAAGCGTGCAGGAAAAA
>JAJDCC010000158.1 GCA_029261015.1 Candidatus Omnitrophota bacterium
ATTTTTGTTTTGGTTTCCGATTCTCAATTAGCGTCGCGTCTTAATCTATTACGGGGTGTGATTGCTTTGACCATGAAATTCTCTAAAGGCACGGATCAAACGATTCGAGCCGGGGATGCTGCTATTTTGAAGCATGGTCACTTGAAGAAGGGGGATGTTGTGGTCATGGTATCAGGCAAACTGGCGTTGCCAGGGTTACGTTTCATGACAAAAATTCATCCTATTGGAGAAAAGTAGTCTAGGCATGTCTATTGTTCTGGCTATAGACGCAGGAACGACCGGCAATCGTGTGATGGCCTTTGACGAAAAAGGTCAAGTAGTGGCTAAAGCCTACTACGAGTTCCCACAAATTTTTCCTCAGCCGGGGTGGGTCGAACATGACCCAGAGCAAATTTGGCAAACGACGCTTAAAGCGCTCAATGAAGTATTAGATGCGTTGGCTGATCAGGAAATTGCTGCAATAGGCATTACCAATCAGCGTGAAACTACACTTATTTGGGATCGCAAAACAGGCGAACCTGTAGCCAATGCCATTGTGTGGCAATGTCGACGCACGACCTCTCAATGTCAATCCCTGAAGCCTCATGCACAAGCTATCAAAGAAAAAACAGGGCTTTTTCTAGACCCTTACTTTTCTGCCACTAAAATCCGTTGGTTGCTCGATCACGTTGATGGCCTTGAACAAAGAGCCCAAGCAGGTGATGTGGTGTTTGGTACGGTTGATTCTTGGTTATTGTGGAAATTAACCGAAGGCAAAGTGCATGCAACTGAGGCTAGTAATGCTTCACGTACTTTGTGTTTCAATATCCATACCATGCAGTACGATGATGCCTTATTGGATTTATTTGGTGTGCCCAAGGCATTGCTTCCAGAAGTGAAACCGAGTGCAGGTTTATTTGGCGAAACCTCAGCGGCTATCACTAAACGCCGTATTCCAATTATGGGTATCTTGGGAGACCAACAGGCTTCATTATTTGCTCAAGGGGGTTGGGAGCCGGGTGTGGTCAAGAACACCTATGGAACCGGTTTATTTGTGATGACAGCAACAGGGCAACAGGTGAAAGACTCCGAACGTTTGGTGAGCACTGTAGCATGGACACTCGACAACCAAACGACGTACGCACTTGAGGCGAGTATTTTTATCGGGGGCTCCTGTCTTCAATGGTTACGTGATGGACTTAAACTCTTCAAAGACGCCAGTGAAACTGAAGCCATGGCTCAATCACTTTCTGATAACGAAGGCGTGTATTTTGTGCCGGCCCTGTCCGGTCTAGGGGCTCCTCATTGGGATCCTACAGCGCGAGGCCTTATTGCCGGGATCACTCGGGGCACAAAAACAGAACACATTGCACGTGCTGCATTGGAAGCATTGGCGTATCAAACTAAAGATGCTGTTGAAGTGATGCAGCAAGATACGCAGCAAAGGCTGACGCGATTGCGTGTAGATGGGGGCGCTGTCTCTAATGATTTCCTGATGCAGTTTCAAGCAGACATGTTGGGTGCTGTCGTGGAGAGACCCGAAATGACAGAGACTACCGTGTTTGGTGCTGCTGCTGTTGCCGGTTTGGCAGCAGGTGTTTGGAAAAAAGAAGAGTTGGCTGTGCTCAGAAAAGTGGATAAAGAATTTCATCCTCAACTTGAAGAGGATAAACGCACGCAATACTATTCACAATGGAAACGTGCTGTTGAACGATCATTCAATTGGGTTTAGCGAAGGAGATAAATTGCCAGGCAGATGAACATGCTAAGAGCAATAAACCCTTTTAAGACAATAGCCCCTAGTCTTCCTAATAGTCCGCCAATACCCGCCTTAATGGCAGCCGATGTGTCTCCTTGGCGGATATGTTCGACCAGAAAACCCCCTAAGAAAATACCGAAGAGCCCACCGACTAAAGCCCCCAAACCCAAAACAGCTGGACCCAGAATAGTGCCTAAAGCTCCCCCGACTAAAGCGCCCAAAATTCCGATATAGGAGGCTCCAAAGCGCCGAGCACTTAAAACCACCAAGAAGAACTCAAGTGTTTCTCCGATAAGGTATAACACTAAAATCCAGGCCAGACCTTGCCAAGGGAGACTTGTAAAACCGGTCATCCAAGCATACAATGCGGAGCCTAGTAAGATAATCAGCGTGCCAAAGTTGGTGAATAAAATGGCGATAGTGCCGATGATGCACGATAAAATGAGAAGTGAGAGCGCAAGGATTTCCATACAAGGATTGTAACATGTTGAGAGAATTATTTTTAACACTAGGCGATCCCGCTAGGAATCAGATATACCTAAGTAGGAAGTCTTGTTGAAATAGTCGCGTGTTATGGGAGTGGATAGGGCATGTCAGAGACCATTCAAGAAAAAAGCCGAGTAAAGATTAGCTATACCGTTCAGGTAGACGGTAAAGTCGTCGAGTCTCATGTGGATAAGCCGGTTGAGTATGTGCAGGGCGAAGGGGTGCTTTTCTTGGAGATTGAAGAAGCACTTGTGGGAAAATCGGTGGGTGATGAGGTCTCAGTGACCATGACTCCCCAGCAAAGTTTTGGACAACGTGATCCTAAGGCGGTGGCTAAATTTCCGCTTAAACAGCTACCTGAAGGCAAGCAGTGTGTAGTCGGAGAGCTATTGGCAGGCACGGATGCGCAAGGGCAACCTTTTAAAGCGACGGTACAATCTATTGAAGAAGACCATCTGGTGTTAGACCTTAACCATCCTTACGCCGGAAAAGAACTGTTGATTCAAGTCAAAATTATTGACGTAAAACCCGCCAAGTAAAATAGACTACCCTTCTAGTTGTTTGGCTAATTTCTCTACGCGCATCGTGACAAACATCGAAAAGAAAATTGCCGAACAAAAAATATAAACCCCTATTTTAGGCGTCACATTCGCGATAGGACCTAGTTTTACCGCCACAATAGTCAAAGCCACTACAAAGACATCGAGCATGGACCATTTGCCCAAAAAATTGAGCCACTCTAATGCTTTGAGTCGCGAAGCATCGGTCAATTCCACAAACCAAATCCAGATGAGTGCGCCCAGTTTTGCAATGGGAAAGATCACTGAAAATAGAAAGAGAATCGCGCCTAAGAAGAGTTCGCCTTCTTCAACTAACGCCCAAATACCCGTGAGGATAGAATACTGATCACGGCGGATCACTAACTGGGTGATTTTAAACATAGGCAATACAAGACCCAGTAGGAGCGTCAGGCTAGCCAAACCCAGTAAAATGGGCAGATCTTTGCGCTGAGGGAAGACATTTTTTAAAGATTGTTTGGATGGCATTGAATCTAGTTATATCACCCATAGCCTGACTCGTAAAGCCTGTCCTGAGCGATGGATGAAGGAATTTGGCCGGGTTTAGAGACGATATTTATCAGAATCAGGTACAATTTGTTAATGAATGGTTTACCAGGAGGATACATGGTTGTCATAGAAGTAGAAGAGAATGCCAATTGCGAGCCTATGGACATGCGTGTTTTTCATGATTTGGAACCCGCAAAAGCTTTGTTGAAGGTTCGACTGGAAAAGCAGCTCGGCGAATATGGTTGGTATGAAGTGGTTTCTTGGGATAAGCACCACAAACCAGGTCCTGCTCGGGTACAGAAGGTGGATGATTCGGGTGATGGCGTGGCCTATCTGATCAGTGGATCGGATTATGGTGTGCGGTTGAGACCTGAAGAAGAACCTAAAGATTGGAAGTTAGATGAGGCGACACAATGGGGAGAGCCCCTATTGTTGTTGGGAGACCCTGAAGATTTTGTCGTACAAGAGTGAGTCATGAGCGAACAAATACACGGTATTTCTACAAAATATCATGAGCATGGTGGCAGCACTTATAAGCCGATAGAAAACTACGGTGTCATTGGTGATTTGCATACCGTTGCGTTAGTGGGGCGTGATGGGTCCATCGATTGGTGTTGTTTGCCCCATTTCGATTCTCCCAGTGTTTTCGGGGCTATTTTGGATGCACAAAAGGGGGGGTATTTTCGTATCTTCCCCATGGATGAAGCGGTTAACAAACAAATGTATTTGCCTGAAACCTGCGTATTGGTGACACGTTTTTTGAGTCCCGATGGTGTGGGTGAAGTTGTGGATTTTATGCCTATCGATGAGCGAAGTACCGAAGAAATACACACGCATCAGATTGTGCGTCAAGTCCGTGTTGTGCGCGGTACGGTGCGTTTTAGGATGGAATGTGTGCCTGCTTTTGACTATGCACGGGAACCTCATATTATTGAACGCTTATCACATGGTGTGGTTTTTACGGCGGGTAAAAAACGTTTAGGCTTAACTTCTCCGGTTAAGTTAGTGAGTTATGGGATGAGTGATGGTAAAGGGGTTGCAGCAGAATGGGTGATGCACGCAGGTGAAGAATTCACATTTGTTTTGCGTTATATGGATCAACCTGAAGAGAATGATATTGTAGCTCCTAAATTTGATGGAATGCAGGCTTTTGATAAAACGGTGCGTTATTGGCGTCATTGGTTGAATGGCTGTAATTATTCCGGGCGCTGGCGTGAGATGGTGCAGCGATCAGCCTTAACTCTGAAGCTTCTGACATTTAGGCCAACAGGCGCGATCGTGGCAGCACCTACGTGTAGCTTGCCTGAAGAAATTGGGGGCGTACGTAACTGGGATTATCGTTATACCTGGATTCGAGATGCTGCATTCACTACCTATGCTTTTTTGAGGTTGGGGCTGACACGTGAAGCCGAAGCTTTTATGAATTGGATTGATGCGCGTGCTCAAGAAGAAGGCGAAGATGGCTCATTACAGATCATGTATGGTATCCGTGGAAAACATGACTTAAATGAATTGGTTTTAGATCACCTCGAAGGGTATCGTCAATCTGTGCCTGTACGTATTGGTAATGGCGCTCACAATCAACTCCAAATGGATATTTACGGAGAATTGATGGATGCGGTTTACCTTTCAAATAAACACAGCAAGCCCATCTCATCCAGTCTTTGGAAACATTTAAGAAGGTCTTTAAATTACGTTTGTGATAACTGGCACCGAAAGGATGAGGGCATTTGGGAAGTGCGTAGTGGACGTCAACATTTTGTTTACTCCAAGTTGATGTGTTGGGTAGCATTAGATCGGGGTTTGAGGCTAGCCTATAAACGCAGTTTTCCTGGAGACCCACAACGTTGGCAGCAGGAGCGTGATAAGATCTACGAAGAAATCATGGAAAAGGGGTGGAGTGAAGAGCGCAATAGTTTTGTGCAGCATTACGATACACAGGCCTTGGATGCCAGCAATTTGATTATGCCTCTGTCGTTCTTTATTTCGCCGACAGACCCCAAGATGTTGGGGACATTAGAAGCGACTTTGAGCACATTGGTTTCAGATAGCCTTGTGCATCGCTATCAAAATGATATGGGTACAGGCGATGGGTTAGAAGGAACAGAGGGCACCTTTTCGATGTGCACATTTTGGCTGGTAGAGTGCCTCACTCGTGCGGGGCGGTTAGACGAAGCTCGCTTAACTTTTGAAAAAATGCTTACGTATGCCAACCATGTAGGGCTATATGCAGAAGAGATTGGGCAAAGCGGGGAAGCATTAGGTAATTTCCCTCAAGCGTTCACTCATTTAGGGTTAATCAGTGCGGCGTATAATCTGAATGAGGCATTGGATAAATGAGCTACAAGGAGTCCCCCATGCGGTATTTGATGATATTTCTGTTCTGTACCACTGTAGTGCCGACGGTTTTTGCCGAAGACAGTTCTCGGAGCGATGTGATCAATGTGCTGACGGGTGTACTTACGGGTCAACCTGCTCAACAACAGCAACCAGATTACCAGGATGTCTATTTGCAAGAGCAACAAGCGCAACTGGCTTCTATGTTACAGAGTGGGCAGTATGTCACTACACGTCAGGGAGAGCCTGTTGATTTGATGATTTTGGGGGTTCCGTTGACTCAAAGTGAGCATGTTTACCGAGCACTTCCTGTTCCCCCCAGTCGCACCCACTATCCCACGGGTCGCTCGACCCAGTGGCCTTAAGTTTTTATGAAAAAACAACTTCCAGAAGAATTCTTAGAGCGGCTACGTCATATCGTGTCACCAAGTAAATGGCCGTCTGTGGTTCAGACCTTCCAGAAACCGACCCCAACGACTTTTCGTGTGAATACGTTGAAAGCGAATGCACGTGAGTTGAAGCAAGATCTCCAGAATGCAGGTTTTCACTTGGAGCCAATGCCTTGGTATCCTGATGCATTTATTTTAAGGAGAGGCACTTTGCGTGAATTGCAGGAAACGCGTGCTTATCAAGAACACCAATTGTATGTTCAATCTCTTGCAAGTATGGTTCCTCCTTTAGTGTTAGACCCTCAACCCGGTGATGCTGTGCTCGATTTGACAGCGGCTCCTGGCAGTAAAACCACTCAGATGGCCTGTTTAATGAATAATGAAGGCTCAATTCTTGCCAACGATAACAATAAAATCCGTTTTTATAGGCTTAAAGCAAATGTGTCACAGCAAGGTGCTGATATTGTGGAATGCAGCTTGAGATATGGTGAATCTTTAGGTAAGCAGCATCCTGAATCTTTTGATCGCGTACTTTTGGATGCGCCATGCAGCGGAGAAGGCCGGTTCCAACTAGCGAAACCGAAGTCTTTTCAGTTTTGGAAAATGCGCAAAATTTATGAAATGGTTAAAAAACAACGCAAACTGCTGCTAGCTGCATTTCATTCACTCAAGCCTGGGGGTGTGTTAATATATTCCACGTGTACATTTGCTCCTGAAGAGAATGAGGGCGTGGTGCATGGTTTCCTTGAGAAATGCCCTGATGCGCAATTAAAGCCAATTGAGTTAGCCCTGCCAAATTTTGCAGTGGGGTTGACAGCATGGGGTGAGAAATCTTTTACAAAGGAACTGTCAAAATCAGTGCGGATTGTTCCAACCCAAGATATGGAAGCTTTTTATCTAGCCAAGATCGTCAAAAAAATCTAGGCAACTCCTCGCTATGCCCCCGTCCAACGTGCGCTTAAAAGGGCGGGTAGTTTACCTTCCAGTATTACTGGTCTTTATTGTGGGCTCTCTCTTTGCTTATTCTTTGTACGTGAATGTCAGGGAATGGAGACAAAGCAATTTTGTGCATGATTTTGAATTGACCGCCCATCGGCAAGTCAACACACTTCAGCAGTATTTAGATCAACAAATCAATTTTTTGTATAGTATCCGCAATTTTTATTATGCCTCAAGTGAAGTAGAGCGAGAAGAGTTTAGGCAATTTGTGGATGAGCCGTTGAATGAATCTTTATCGATCCAAGCGATACAGTGGGTCCCTCGTGTGAGTCATGAGGATCGGTATGCTTTTGAAGGTGCAGGGCGACTGGCTGGGTTGAAAAATTTTGCTATCACAGAAAAATCCCCAGAGGGTTTTGTTGAAGCACGTACACGCAATGAGTATTACCCCGTCCTATATGTAGAGCCCTATAAAAAGAATCACCCCATGTTAGGGTTTGATTATGGGGCGGTACCTGTGCGCTTAGAAGCTTTGCTTAAGGCTCGTGATCTGAATGAGGCTGTAGTCACGCATCCTGTTCCGTCTGTTCACGATGAGGCTGGTGAGTACAGCATTCTTGTCGTTGTTCCGATATATGAAAGAGGCTACGATCCTGATAGTCTTACTGTGCGTCGTGAACATATTGAAGGTTTTGTAGTGGGGATTTTAAAAGTATCTGAATTATTAAAGAAAGTCTGGAATCACCCTCACCATGAGCTAATTCAAACGACGCATTATGTTTATGACATTAATGATGAAGGAGCCGAATTCCTTATCAGTAATGGAAGTCCCCCCTCAGTAATTCAAAGTCCTATTCAGATGGAGCAGCTGGTTCATTTAGCGAATCGACGGTGGAAAGTCATATCAGTGCCTGAAAAAAACAGCGTGGAGGATCCATTTGGGGTCGATAGTATTATCCTCATTTTGGGATTGCTCTTGAACCTGATGATGTCGGTCTATCTTTTTAGCTTAATCCGTAAGCCACGCAAAATTGAAGGTCTCGTGAGACAAAGAACTATTGATTTGCAGCGTGCTAATGAAGCTTTAAAGGTAGAGATTAAGGATCGATGGGCAATGGAGAAAAAACTGACGGAAAATAAAAACTTATTAGATACCATTGTGCACAATATTCCGTATGTCATTTTTGTAAAAAAAGCTAAAGACCTTAAGTATATCCATGCTAATAAAGCCGCTCAAGAATTGGCTGGAATTGAAGCTCGTGACATTCTTGATAAAGTGAACATTGATTTTATGGATCCAGAAGAGGCAAAAAAATTTGAAGACCAGGATAGACAAGTGATTAAGAGTAAACAAACACTGACTATTGCTGAAGAACGCAGAAAAACTAAGCATAAAGGGGATCGCTTATTGAGAACGTTAAAAATTCCAATCTTAGACGCTGCAGGCACACCTCAGTATGTTTTGGAGATTTCAGAAGACATTACGGATAAGAAGGTAGCCCAACGAAGAGAGTATGAACGCAACAAAGCCTTAAAAGTGGCAAATGATCGATTGCTAGAAAGCGAAAAAACCTTATTGCATGTGCTTGAAGATTTGAAACATTCACATGATGAGTTAAGAAAAACACAAGAAAACCTGGTTCAAGCAGCAAAATTAGAATCTGTGGGGCGGTTAGCTGCGGGAGTGGCTCATGAAGTGAAGAACCCTCTCGCTATTTTGTTGCAAGGGGTCGAATTTTTAAAAACAGAATTAGACAGCAAAGAGGTTTCAGCTGAAGTGCTTAATGATATGCTTTTGGCCATTCGTCGAGCGGATGATGTGATAAAGGGTTTGTTGGATTTCTCATCCAACCAAGAGTTAAATAGAACATTGCAAGACCTTAATGAGGTGGTAAGCACATCATTAGATTTTGTGAAACATGAAATCATGAAAAACCATATTCAAGTCAACATGCAGTTGGATGTGGAGTTGCCTACAGCATTTATAGATCCCCAGAAAATTCAGCAAGTTTTAGTCAATCTTTTCCTGAATGCAGTGCAGGCTATGCCTGAATCCGGACAGCTCAATGTCAGGACATTAAAGCGTGTCTGCCAAAAAGAAGATCTTTGTGGCATGCCTAAGGAAAAGAGGGATTTTGGGATAGATGACCCTGTGATTGTGATCGAGGTAGAAGATTCAGGAGAAGGGCTGGCGGATAAAGATCCGGATCGGTTATTTGATCCTTTCTATACCACAAAATATGAGCAAAAAGGGACAGGTTTAGGCTTGTCTGTATCGCATAGCATCATTACCTTAAACAAAGGCACGATACGCCTGGAGAATCGTACTGAAGGGGGCGTGCGTGTGGTGATCGTCTTTCCTGACTACCAGAATCAGGCCTAGAATTAATTGCAGTTATGAGCTTTTTTCACATCTGCTATCATGCCCATCCTAACAAGTGAGACAAAATGATTTCAAAATTAACTCCTTTGCCTAAGGCTAAGCAATTGCCTACAAACCGTTCATTGCACGGTGTGACTCTTAAAGATGAGTTTTCCTGGTTACAAGAACGCGACAATCCCGAAGTCATAGCTTATTTAGAAGCAGAAAATGCCTATACCCAGAAAGTTATGGCACCTACCCAACAGCTGCAAGAATCCCTTTTTGAAGAAATGTTGGCACGTATTCAGGAAACAGATACGTCATACCCTGTGAAACGGGGTGAGTACTTCTATTACACACGAACGGAAAAGGGGTTGTCTTACCCTATTTATTGTCGTAAACGAGACATTGAAAATGCTGCCGAAGAGATATTACTCGAATTGAATGAGCTTGCCAAAGATAAGGCGTATTTGAGTTTGGGGGCATTTGCAGTCAGTACGGATCATCGTTTATTGGCCTATGCTTTGGATGATAGTGGGGCTGAGGTATACACCGTTTATGTGAAAAACTTGGAGACGGGTGAATTATTAAAAGACCGTATTCAAAATGCCGCAACCAGTTTGGTGTGGGCTGAGGATAATACGACGGTCTTTTATTCGACTTTAGATGAGACACACCGTCCAGATAAAATTTGGCGTCATGCACTAGGGCAGAGACAAGAACAAGATGTTTGTGTTTACCACGATCCTGATGGGGCTTTTTTTGTGGGAGCAGGGCGGACAAAGGACCGTAAGTTTTTGATTATCAGTTCAGAAAGTAAAACATCTTCAGAACAGTGGTATTGCCCGGCAGATCAACCCGATCAAGATTTTAAGCTGATACAAAAACGTCAGGCAGGGTTGGAGTATGGTGTTGAACATCATCAAGGATATTGGTACGTCTTATCAAATTTAGATGCGGTTAATTTTTGTTTAAAGAGAACAGAATTAACTAAGCCTCAAAAAGCGTATTGGCAGGATGTGATTGAGCACAGGCCAGATGTGAAGCTTGAAGATATTGAGATATTTGAAAAATTCATGGTGGTTTTAGAGAGAGACCAAGGACAACTCAAGATTCGTTACAAAAGCTGGGATGCTGATGCGTTTTCATTGGTGGAGTTTCCTGATTCTGCTAATACGGTATGGTTTGAATCTAATCCTGAGTATAAAACGGATGAATTGATGTTGGGTTACACCTCCTTGGTTCGGCCTCGATCTGTCTATCTGTTTGATATGGTTGAGAACCAGCTTGAATTAAAAAAGCAACAGGTAGTCCAAGGGGATTTTGTGGCTGAAGAGTATGCATCAAAACGGATTATGGTAAAGACCCCTTCAGGTGTTTCTGTGCCGATCTCTTTGGTATACAAAAAGGCCTTGCGTCAATCAGGACCTCAACCGTGCATGCTTTACGGTTAT
>JAJDCC010000159.1 GCA_029261015.1 Candidatus Omnitrophota bacterium
TGAGATTATAAGAAAACAACCTAGCTGATAAGAGAACTCGATCAATATTTTCTTTTTGGTCTTCATCAAGATTGACATTCAACGTTCTATATAAAAGCTCTTGTTCGATTTTTTCTTGTGCGAAATATAATGCTTTTTTGATTGGCTCATTGGCAGGATCAAAGTAGGCACGATTCAGCAAATCACTAACACTTGAATCAACCCAAAATTCTAATCCAGATATAATGCTTTGTAAGATGGCCACATCCTCAATCCGCTCTGATTCGTTATCTGGATACAACAAATCAGTCAAAATTTGTAGAGCTCTTGGATCCTGGGATTCGCCTAAGGCTATGTACAACTCTTTGAGAACGACTGGATCATTCTCTTTCCCCGTCATTTCAATTAACAGATCAGCAGCCGATTCGTTCCTAGAGCGACCCAACGCTCTATACATCTGACTACGTGCCCACGCATCATTTTCTTCCTTTGCAGCATTTATTAATAAATCCACAACACCATCATCAAATTCCATAAACATTCCTGCTGAGGCAGCACGCACCCATTGTACATCTGAAGTAATACCCTTTAGTCCTAATGAATGCTTTTTAGAATAATCAAGTCTATCCGCTTCATGATAAAATCTCGTAAGCAGCCTAGGATTAACATCCTCTATTTTGTTCAAAATATTTTCAAAAGTAGATAACACGTCTTCCGTTACCAGATCCTCACGCATGTACACTCTGTCAATCAGAGTGTCCAGCATTGCCTCATTAGCCGGCTGATTGATTATCATATCCCATAAAACATCTACTGGAGTTTTGGGGTTCACGGCTACTCCTTCACGCACAACATCGGCGGGATGTACGGATAATGACCTTAACAGATCTTCAGGTGCTGCAGGATTTCTGGCAATTATACTTAATACCCCCACATTCGCTGAATGACTTAACTGACCAATAAAATTAGTATCTCGTGTATACCTCGCTAAACTGATTACCATCTCCTGAGGACCAAATTTAATAATGTCTTCTTTGGACATCAAACCAGATAAGACATAGTTCAGTAACAATTCTCGATCAACAAGATTCTCAAACTGGGAATCCCAATTTACAACAGTTGCCTGAGCAATGATTACTTTCCAGAATTGTCGAGGACGTTCATTGGCCCATTCATATAGAGTCGGTTCCCTGGATTCTCTTTCAATAAATTGGGTCCGATAATCTTGCCAGAGTGAAACAATCTCCTTTTTGTACTCTTCAAGGCTGCTCCCTCCCAACACTATTTGCTTAGATATTTCGTCATCAGCTAATATGTCCTGAGCCAATACGGGCTCAGTGTACTGAATTCTTTCTAGCACATTGGACATAATGAAACGCTGATGAAACTGTATTGCTAACTGAATAGACACGTATTTTGCTGTTTCAGCTTCTCCAATATTGTAACCAAAAGATCTGGTCAAAACTAAGTCCTCCATATTCAAACCACTTGCCAACTTATAAGTAAGAGCTAAATCAGGAACATCATTTGTTGATAAAGAATTTCTTCTCGAATAGTTCAACAAAAAGGACATCTCATCAAAATGATCATTTCCATCTAAACCATAAAACTCTGACCTGTCATTTCTTATTGTATTAAGATCTGTATCTTCAAAAACGATAATGGGAGAAAGAATTGACTTTTGATGATATTCCACATCATCGATGGCCACGAACAATTGTCCGACGGTATGCTCCGGCAGGATCTCCGCATAACCATCTTGATCTACTTGCAAATACCAACCTCGTACAGGCTCAGCAAACTGATTAAAAGCTTCAGGAGCAATAGCAGAAATCAGACTTGCATGATCAAATGATTCACCGAATGCCGTTGAGGGATCCCGACCAGTATAGAATTCACGTCCGCGCAAGAGTGTTCTTGGTGACCTTGCTAACATTTTCATCATATGACCAATAGTGGTTGTCACTTTAAACATATCAATCGTTTCGCCTGGATCGTTAGAGTAAATGCGCATAGTTTCTTTGATGAGTTGTTCCTCAGTCACTCGATACGTACCCTCAGGATCTAGACCCTTCTCTTCTCGATAGCTAGGGCTCACTTGAAGCAACAACCATTCGAGTAATAATCCAGCTTTATTGTCAATTAGAAATGACGTCTCTGGATAGTGTCTTCCCATAGAAAGGGTTGTCTCATAACCCGCTAGACCTGCTAACTCTGCAGTGTTCATCTCCCCTTCAGCTGGCCAAACTACTCGATATCCTTGTGATTTATACAAGTCTATTTGCTCTGCATATACATCAAGATAACTGTCGACTGTCCGTTGATCCGTCATACCCAAAACCGGGTATGGTGCTAAAGGCCCATCAGGCATCTCCCCCCTATGTGTTAAGTGTATAAACACATCAACCTCATCATTCATTACAGCTGCTGTTACCTTTATATCCTCCATACCACCAGCCGTAAAAAATCCAATTTCTTTCATACCAAAGAACAAAGGCAACCTAACCTGACCATCTACAATAGCAAGTTCACCTAAATCAATTTGTTGATCATTCTGATCAACGTAGAAAGCTTGCACTGAATCATCAGAAACACGATCAACATCTACTGTCAACTTGCCACCATCATTCACTGCAGTATCCTTCAAGTTAATTCGAACTTCCTCGCGTAATGGAGTCATCCGGTTGAGCATCTGTATGATATGCCCGAATACAGATTCCAATGCAAAAGCGGTCTCTGAAAACTCCGCATAACCCTGCTCAAAAGCGACAAGTTCTTCCATAGCCTTAAAGCCCAGGTAATTTATCCAACGTTGAGCAGTCCCATACCTCAATGTCGAAAAATACTGAGCAAAAACTTCCCTATCGGATACAGGAATATCTACAAGAAACCGGTAAAATAAATCTTCATTCAGATATTCCCCGTCATCATCCTTCTCAATAAGTGCATTGAATATATTGTCTAACTGTCCTCCCTGCCATAATCTATCCATGCGCTCTTGGGACATTAATTTGCTTATTGGAAAATTGGCAGGAAGTATCGAGAAATAACCTTGCCAATACTCGCGTGTGGCTTGCCCTGTATTGATCATTTGATCTACTTCATCTAACCGCAACCGATTATCTACATCATCAAATGTTTCATCATAATGAGTTCGTTCAGGACGCATAGTTCTTTGAAGTACCGTACCCAACCCAGCTGCATAAGTAAAACCCTGAAGCCCTAGAGCAAATAAGTGACGCCATTGGCGCACTCGTACCGCTCCAATCCAAAGACCATAAAGGGATAGGTAAATCACAGCTGACGCAGCAACTCCAAAGATTAAAGCAGTAACGACTGGGGCCCCAATAAAAGTAAAACCAACAAAGAAAAGCGCTGTAAATGCACTGAGGAATGTACCGCGCAAGGCCCATTTTATGGCACTGCGCACATTGATCGATAAGGAAAGACTTAAATAGGGCAATTCATACAAACTCGCTCTAAACTCTCGCACAAAAAAACCACCACTGTGGTACCACAACCAGCGTGGCAAACTTAATAGGTTATTGATCTGTGGTGAATGACCAGGATCGTGTTTGATGTGCGCTAATTCATGTGCCCAAACTTTCTCTTGTTGTTGTGCTGTTCCTGCTGCAAGATCTTGATGCAAAACGATTAACTGCCTCTGCTCTGTGACTATACGACGTGCTAATTCATCTCTACCCAGCTTCACGACATAATTAGCGTTACCACTAATCACTACTCCTTGACCATCAACCACAATGACTTCAACTTGAGTCGTATCACCTACACGACTCGCATAATATGATTCGGCTTCATAACGCATTTTATTTTGAGCAATAGCCATATCTGTTGCAGCAATATTGCGTACTTGATTCTTAAGATGTCTCATAAACCGCCATTCACCAATCATCCAAAAACTATTCGCCATCATCAATACTAGTGGAATCAACAACACAATCAGCCCTACCTCACTACCTGAGATACGCTCCAAAGCTAGTAAACCTAACTCAAACAAGGCTAATGCAACACCTGCACGCACCTGTAATTGAAGTGATTTGGCGTCTTGGGAAGAAGCAGAAGAGCCTCTCCATTGACTGATAATACTCTTAAGATTACCTTCTGCTATACGATCTGCTTCTAATGCTTTCATGAGTTGCGACCCCTCAGTGCGATTCAACTGTTGATGCCCTACCAACCAAACCATTGATGATACGACTACAGCACCAAAAGCCATAGATAAACTTATAGGCAATGAGAGTGCAGCTAGCGTACTGATGGCAAGAGGCCCCATACTCACGAGGGAAACGACAAGGAATCGATCTAACTGGAATTGAGGACTGAATGGATTAAGCTCAGCAAGAGCTTGGCGGGCTCTGGCTTTTAATACT
>JAJDCC010000160.1 GCA_029261015.1 Candidatus Omnitrophota bacterium
CACCCCAAAGAACAACTGGCGATGCTAGAAGCATTTGAATCAAAACAAACCATCGGGCTGAAATTAGATTTGCAATCTGTTCTGATGCAACCATTTCACCCATAGCTAGTAGAAGAATGGGCACTGTGAGGATCAAGCTCACCCAAAATCGACGTGTCATGTCCTGCAATTCGTGGTTTTCCTGATCTTGTTTAGTACTTTCCTTTGGCTCAAGAGCCATTCCACATTTAGGGCAGTCACCCGAATGCTCCTGCACTACCTCAGGATGCATCGGACAAGTGTATTCAACCGAACTACTTGTCTCCGTCAACGGTTCAAGGCTCATGCCACACTTAGGGCAATCACCCGGTTGCTTCTCTCTAATCTCAGAGTGCATGGGACAGGTATAGGTCATAATCAAGCTCCAGAGTTTTTTGGCTCTTCAATATTTTTTCGACTAATGCGCGGAATCCATGCAGGTACCCTTTTTCTGTAGGCCTCATATGCCTCTGGAAATTCAGCAGCAACTACAGCTTCTTCTTTCTTTGCTAAATGGATATAACGCACGATAAGAATTGGAGCCATGATCACCGTAACCAATGTTGGCCACTGAATCAAAAAACCAACAATGACCGCAATGAATCCAACATACTGAGGATGGCGCACATAGGCATACACTCCGCTATTGACCAATTTACCTTGTCCTTTGTGGATTGCACTCCAACCTTGAGCGATCAAAATCGCTCCACTAACGATGAATAAATTGCTGAGTAAGTGTAATACCGTTCCGTGATCGGAATGGACTCCAAAAAACACCCCCAGCAAATGTCCGTTGGCATGTGTGAAAGGCTGATCCACTGGATAATTACTACCCAACCAGGAGGCTAGCGCATATATTGTCAGAGGAAAACCGTACATCTCAACAAACAGCGCAACAATGAATGCCGAGAAAACTCCTAGACTACGCCATTCGACTTTAGAGTTTGGCTTGGCAAATGACAGCAGAAACCCGATGAATAATCCGATATTGACCACCACCAACGGCCAAAGCCCGTAGGCGTAGGATGTAGCGTGTGCCTCATGCATCTGACTTCACCTCGCTTTTATCACCACCACCGTGATGTTGATGTGCTGAGCCATGTTTGCCATGTCCTCCAGAAAAGTGCATAAACGGACACAGTAAAAAGATAGCTAATGGCCAATACTGTAAGACGTGCGCTTGGTGCTGCGTCCAAAGATAATACCCTCCGCCGATAGCAAAAATGGCAATCACTAACCACCTCATTCTTGATGAACCTTTGTCTTTGTTATCATTTGAACCGTGGCAGCAATTCATGATTACCTCCTGTTGAGTATTTATTTCTTCTCACGCTTATGCACACAAACAGAGAAATAATTACCTAAGACTACACCCACAAAACCGATACCTATTAACCCCTCTAACGCTGTCAACAGTTTGGCCATTGGAGACAGAGGAACCATATCACCATAACCAACCGTAGTGACGGTCATTACACTTAAGTACAGAAAATCAAAGAAAATTCTGTGCATCTGCGCTACATGCTGAGATAAACTCAAAGTACCCCCCTGCCACATAACAGAGACACCTAAAAATGACGGATCAAAGCTGCTGATTTGTAGCAATGTATACCAAATGGCAAAAATCAAGATCAGAGAAGCGTAGGCTTCCAATAAAACGTTCAGTCTAAAATGTCTTCGATCTCGTAAAAGACGTCTTAATATAATCCATAAACCAACAAGTGGGATGACACCTCCGATCACTCCAAGTGCAAATAATACGGGTACAGAAGGGATTGCTATTGCCTGAGCACCACCATGTAAGCCTAAAGCTAAATAAGCAAAGAGCCCAATATAAGGAACACTGCATAAGAACAACGTTAATACTAAGAGTCTTCTTGTTTTGTACATAACATTTACACCAATTTTCCAAGGATATACTCAAACCCGAGCAGTATCACAACAATGGAAATAACACACACCAAAATTCCCGCCTTAAACATATCTCGACTTGTAAACGCATTCGCTGAAAATGCCATCGCATTCGGTGGCGTAGATATTGGCAATGCCATTCCAACAGAACACGAAAGCGCCACGATAATGGCTAAAATTACAGGATTTTCTCCAGGAATACTTACAGCAAGCGGAATGAGTAAGTTAGCCGTTGCCGTGTTGCTGATAAACATCGATAGGAGAGCTCCTGTAATACAGAAAGCACTTACGAGCACCAGCCCAGGATGTGAAAATATATGCCAATTAAGAATCCAATCTGCAAAGCCGCTAATCTCCATACCTTTGCCGAGTGCAAGCCCTCCCCACATCAGAACAAGAATATCCCAATCAATTTTTTTAAGATCATGGCGATCTAACAAGCCTAGAGCCATATAAACTCCTGCTGCTAACAGCGCCACAACCGCCTCTGGAATCTTATGCCAGCCAGAAGTGAGCCATAGAGTCACCGTAGCTAAAGCAATTATTACGGCAATCTTCCCTTTAATGCCGATTATTCCCGTACTTTGAATGCTGAGATGAAGCCTGTCATGCTTCGGTTTGAAGAGCACAAACAAGATACCGGCACTGAAAAGTAGCAATATTAAAGCAAGCGGGGTTGCCATCTTCATCCAAGATAAGAAACTCAAAGAAAATCCATTCTCTGCTAAAATCCCTAAAGCAATAGCATTGGGCGGTGAACCCACGGGTGTTGCAATCCCACCAATATTGGCACTAAAAGCAATTGCAATCGCCAGAGCCTTCTTAAAGGGGTCATCGGACTCCATGCTCGCAAGAAGAGGTATGATCATCGCAATCATCATGGCTGTTGTAGCCGTATTGGAAAGCCACATCGAAAGAAATGCCGTTGTGAGCATAAACCCAAACATAATAGAAAAAGGTTTCTGCCCAAACAACTGAAGCAGCTTCCTCGCAATTAGACGATCTACACGATACTTTTGCATGGCAGCAGCTAAGATAAATCCACCAAAGAAAAGCATAATCACAGGGCTTGAGAACGGAACTAAGAAAACGGTGTAACCACTTTCATCCATTCCAAGTACGCCGTCCGGTTTTCCCAAAAGTAGTATTTCTAATAGCACGACTACTAGCGACGTCGCGTATAATGGAATAATTTCAAACGCCCAAAATACCGCAGCGACCACAAACACAAAGGCTACGCGCCTAGCTGCTTCAGGGCAACTCTCCGGCAGCATAAAATAAACAAATATGGCTGCAAGAATCGTTAAAGAAAAAGAGACTAATCGTTTCATTTTGTTAGTGGTGTTTATACCATCCTGCTTTTTTAATATCCGGCCAAGACGTGGTTTGATGACAAACATAACACTGATTAACCTGTGCATGTGGCTCTCCCGCCACCTTTTGTGAAATCATCTGAAAATGCATCATGTAATGACTTGGCGGAGCCTGGTGGCATTGAGCACAATCCATAGAAGCTGGTGAAGGATGCCTAAACTCACTAATATTCCATGTATTAACGCCGTGGCATGTCGCGCAATCATTACCAAACAGATCAAAATGCCGATCATCGTTTTGATGACAGGTGGTGCAATCCAATGCCGCTTCTTTTGTGCTGATACCACTATGTTTTGTTTGTGCATCTGAATTAGATTCAATTACTTTGAGGTACTGAGCCAGAATGTGTCCTTCGCTTTGTGGGTCAAAATCTTTCGAGAACTCCTTCAACCCAATATCAAATAATGCCTCATGATCCATACGGGAAATCAATGCCTCCTTGCCTTGATGCTCTAAGTGGCATTGTTTACAGCTGGTTACATTCGCGTGAAATGCCGTAGGTTGACGCTTCAATATAGATTCATCATTCGCGTGACAGGTCACACAAGATACAGACTCAATGCCAGATACCGGCGTATGACAAGCAGCACAGTCTTTATCTAGAAAACCATGTGCCATTGAAAGCTCTCCTGGGCTAGCCATACCTTGCCAGGTTGATACAGCTAACGGTTCTTGTGCAACTTGCACCACTCTACGGGGTGAAACCATAAGTATCAGCAAAAAACCTATAACTAGGATTATAGCTAGGCCCACTAGTTTAGTCTTCATGCAAACCACCTTAAGCCGAAATGGACGGCAGACCACACGTGTAAAGCGAGCAAGATATATAGGATAGTAGATATAATAATATGAAATCTAAGCCACTTCTTGAACACTTGCTTAAACCTTTCATGTGTTCTGATAGCATATTCCAAATCAGCTATAGCATCGGTCAATCGAATAGCGCGTGTTGCAACTGGTAAGGGCCCATTCCCATAACTTTCAAATTTAAAGAACCACCCTGAAAAAATACGTGTAAAGAAGTTCCCGAATGGTTGAATAATTTCTGCTTTATCAGAGCAACAAGTGCGCAGTTCGATCAGTGTCTTGTCATACGTTATTTTTAGTTGCGCTAGCGTTGCCTTTTTCTCTTTAACTTCAGTATTTATCCGCATCATAAGATAGCGACCAACAAATCCACTAATTACAACAACTAGGGTTAATAACGTCAAAGAAATCCCGAGAACACTTTCAAACTTATGTCCTGTGTGCAGCACAACAAGAATAGGGCCCAAAACACCGGCGTAGATATGCCACGACAACAGCGTACGCATCGACACTTTTTTAGTGACGCTCTGTTTTATGAATTTGACTCGTTTAATAATCACATACACAAGCGGGACGAACATCAACAATGCTCCGCTTACCGCAAGTACGCCACCCCACAAGCTGCCCGCAAAACGCGAATCCACATGAAACGGAAAGCCAAGCCACAAAATTAGCATAAGCACCACTAATCCTGTAATGATGATTTCTTCCCGCTCTTTCATGAACACAGTCCGCTATTAAGCATCCACAGTCACATTATTTTTAGCAATAGCCTGACACGCTAGGACCATGCCTTGTGCTTTTTCATCAGCTTCTAGCCCATCCTCGCACTCCATAACCACATCACCCGAAAGAAGTTTCACCTTACAACTACCACAACTTCCAGAACGGCATGAATTATCGATCTCAATACCTAGGCGTTCAGCAGCATCAAGTATAGTTTCATCATCTCCCATGCTTGCCGATTTTTCAGATTTCTGAAATTGAATATTTACTCCTGAGGGTTTAACTTGAGCAAATGCCGATGATTTCTGGTCGGGCTTAGCCGCCTGGACCGGCTTCTTAGCCGGACCGAAAGCCTCTGTCTTGATCTGATTATCGGGGACATGTAATTCTTTTAAAGCAGAGTTAATGGCTGCCATCATAGGCGGCGGTCCACAAAGATGGACACGCCTGATGGTAATATCAGGGACCGATCCGCTCATAACATCCCGATTTAAGTGACCTTTTAGCCCCATCCAAACCGTTCCTTCAGCACGCGTCATGGTTGCAATCACATGCAAGTTCTGGTTTCGCTTTTGAAGGTTTTCAAGCTCTTCCCTGAAGATAAAGTCAGCCGAAGTCCGACAAGAATAAAGCATATAAATATCTTTTCCCCAACAGGAGTCGGTCAGGTACCGAACAACACTCATCAACGGGGTAATACCCACACCGCCACCTATCAACACTATGCTATCTGACTCCGTTCCTGAAAATGTAAACTTACCCATCGGAGCTGAAATGTAAATGCTATCCCCCTCGTTGATCTGCTCATGTAGATAGCGTGAAACAGTCCCTTGAGGATCACACTTCACAGTGATCTCACAATAAAATCGCTGTGTGGGTGATGAAGCAATGGTGTAACTCCGCTTGACTACCTTTCCACCAACCACAACTGATAGCGTTAGAAATTGACCTGGAAGATATGTAAATGGGATTGAATCGTTCTCTTCACTAACAAATCGAAACGTCTTGACATCGGAAGTTTCTTGAAATATACGCGCAACCTTGAGTTTCCCCGACCATTTTTTTGCGATAACTTGAGATGATGTCGCAACCAACGGTTCTGTTTGAGCTTCTGTAGAGGAGGCAGAACTTGCAACCACTTGAGGTCGCTTTGTTTCTATTTCAACTGCAGCTTTTGTCTCCGGCTGCTGTTTCTGTTCAGAAATCAACTTGTTGAGCAACTCGGTAGCACGCCGCATCTTAAAAAAGTACATAATGATCATGCATATCGCAAATCCTGATAGCAACACCATTACGAAAAAATGAAACCAAGAGAGCCCAAATACGCCTGAGGATGGACTCATTGGTACTCCTGAGGTAAGACTCATCTCACGTTTAAACCAAGTAAGCGCAACATTTTTTGGCGATTTACCCTCTGCCAATGCCCGATGTGCGGCCAAACCACTTTCAAATCGCGACAGACCTTCACGGACAACGACAGTAGCCTCCTGCATCAATCCATAATTATCAGAAGGGGCGGCTCTTGAAAGTATTTCCAAACCATCAGCCATTAACACTGTTCCATCTTGCATACGCACATGTGCTTGACGCTGTATCTCATCACGTTTTTCAAGTGGCAGATCCGGAAGACTCATAAGCGAAGGGTAAAGCTCTTTGGGTTTGGGTGCTCCCATTTTCTCCATCATCTTACCCATATCCATACCGCCACCCATCATTCCCCCTTTGCCCCCCACAACATCCTGAACTTGATTCTGATCCTGGGAGACGCCGGCTGTATTCGCTGCATCTGAATCTGGATGATGACTGGCGTGTTCTTCCGGGGATATCTGGGCTCCAGCACGCTGAGGAGCGATTACTATTAAACTGATTAATGGCACAAGTAAATACCCCATAACTTGGGCATTCAAACTTTTACGAGAAAACAGTTGTTTTACCTGACTACGCATACACTGCCTCCTAATCTTTATGGGTCGGACTAAAATAAAGACTCGTTCCCTGTGACCTGATCGCATCATTGATTCGATTGAGTGCATGAGTGTAGGCCGCTGTTCTCATATCGGTCTGAATGTTGTTCATAAGTCCATAGATCGCGCTAAATTCCCTTGATATAATCCGCTGCAATTTTTCGTGAATGTCACTTTCATCCCAATAATATCCAGCTCGATTCTGGACCCATTCAAAATAGCTCACTGTAACACCGCCTGCATTAGCCAGAATATCTGGAACTACCAACACATCTTGCTGCGTTAGAATTTGGTCCGCATCACTGGTTACAGGCCCATTTGCTACCTCAACAATAATACCTGCCCGAATTTTACCTGCGTTATCAGCTGTAATCTGATTTTCCATAGCTGCAGGAATCAACATATCTACATCCAACTCCAGTAGCGTCTTATTATCTATAATCTCGCCCAGCACATCTTGGTGATGTTCGCATTTACATTTTTCACACCCACATTTAGGACAATCCGAAACCGACCGCGTTGTATAAACGTCTCTAATTGAATATCCCTGCTGTTTAAGTTCAATTACTCTGGGAATATCTAAACCTGCCTTTTTATACAAACCTCCTTTAGAATCACTCACGGCTACAATTCGGTATCCGTCAGCATGTAACAAGCGGGACACATGTTGCCCTGCATTCCCAAAACCCTGGACAGCAACTCGAACATCCTGAGGCAACCATCCCTTAACCTTTTCTAGCTGCTTAATACAGTAATAAGCTCCTCGACCAGTCGCATCCGCCCTACCTAAGCTACCCCCTAATTCAATAGGCTTGCCAGTAATCACAGCTGGTGTGCGTTGTCTGCGAATATTGGAGTATTCATTCATCATCCAACCCATAATCATCGCGTTGGTGTAAAGGTCAGGCGCAGGGATATCCGTCTCAGGACCAATAAAGTCTGCAACTTGCCCAATAAAGCCACGGCTAAGACGCTCTAACTCCATGCGTGAAAGCTGTTTTGAGTCGACGATCACACCTCCCTTGCCACCTCCAAACGGAATACCCACTACAGCGCATTTAAAAGTCATCCAAAAAGCAAGCGCTTGCACTTCTTCAATACAGACATCAGGATGAAATCGAATGCCACCCTTGGTTGGACCCCGCGTATCATCATGCCGAACACGATAGCCTTGAAACACCTTCAAAGACCCATCATCCATGCGTACGGGAATAGAAACCTGTAGAATCGATTTTGGATATCTAAGCCGTTCTAATACTTCCGCATCAACATCAACATGTTTAGCCGCTGAGTCCAATCGTTTTATCGCATCTAAAAAAATGTTGCTACCCTGATCACTCATTCTTCTTCCCCTGAAGCAAGCCCAACCAGTATGCTTCTCTGATCATCCGTTAGGGCCGCTACAGCCTCGCCTACGGATTGTATGAATGCAATTCTCTGATTCGCCTTTATTTTTTCAATCTCGTGCACCTTATTTTCAATTAACTGGATATTCGGCTTATCGGAACCTGTCAGTTCCCATAATTCCTGCTCGGCTTGTTCAATAGCTCTGTCTGTCGAAGCCTGCCTCAGTAAAGCCTGCTCTCGAATCTGACCTAATGACTGCTGCTGTTCTACGCTCAATTGGATATGGTCTGTATGGTCATTAAAAAAATCTGTGGCTCCAACGTGGTAGATGTGTGAAGCCCCTGGAAAACCCGGAAGTGCTGAGCGAGACATATCGGATGCCTTATCCTTCATCTTTCCCATCATTTTCATGTTCCCCATACCCATCATGCCCATACCCTTACCCTGTATTCCCCTTTTCTCTTTCATCATGGACATATCTTGCATCATTCCCATCTTCATGCCCATCTTAGTATCGGCATCTGCTCCCTGACTTGAAATCGCCATAACTTCCCCTTGGTGATTCTGTTCAAGGGCTGCCTCTAAGCGAGCCACTTTGGCGCGTAGCTCAGTTACTTGATCCACAGTTGCTGTTTCAGATGTTGACTGATGTGACGCATGATCAGATAGCGTTGATTCTGCATACACACTCCGTGTGTACGTGGATGTAGAACTCAAAACAAGAACACCCATAAAACTTACTAGGGCTCTTTTCATTAGATGTCTCCGGGTTATTAGGCCTACGTTTCACTTGTATAATTTTTCTGCTTACTATCAAATGTTTGTTGGCACTTCAATGAGCAAAAATAATACTCATTCTCATTGCACACTGTTTTGTAAGCAACTAATTCTGGGTCTAACTGCATACCGCATACAACATCTAACGCTTTGGCTTTTTGGGTTGGGATATCTCGCGAGGAACCTCTAGCCTTTCAATAAACACTTCTGATATAATACGATCCACATCTTCTTTACGACAAAGTTGTGTACCCTCAGTCATGACAGCTGCCGTACCTGCGGCCACCCCGGTACGTATTGCATCTTCAAGCGTGTGACCATGGGAAAGGGACAACACGATTCCGGCTATAAAAGAATCCCCAGCGCCTACCTTGCTCTTCACTTCAACATCAGGACCTATAACTTTAAACGCTACATCTTGGTTAACTATCAACGCCCCTCGTTTCCCCAAACTCAGAGCCACAATACCCACACCCTGATGAATCAGATTTGAAGCAGCCTGTAATATCACATCGTCATTTTCCAAACTACAACCAGTTAACCGCTCAAATTCATATTCGTTGGGTTTAATCACATACGGACTGGCCTGTACCCCTAATTTCAACGCTTCACCATCCGCATCAAGTACAGTTTTTACTCCATATTCATTTAAACGCTCAATCACACGTGAGTAAAAATCACTCGGTACCCCTGGAGGCAAACTCCCACCAAGCACCCACCATTTCGGAAAAGGTTTATGTTTGAGCAATTTAGCCATTAGCCTATCGATAGCGCCTAGACCAATTTTCGGCCCCGGAGCACTAACCCTCGTTTGAGTTCGATCAGACTGATCGGTGATGATCATATTGATTCGTGTTTCTTGCTCGACCTCCACAAAATCAAAAGGTATTTCATGCTCATACATGAGACTCTTAAGCATGTATCCTGCACAACCACCTGATATACCAAATGCCACCGTCTCACCACCTAACGCCTTAATAACGCGAGATACATTGATACCCTTTCCACCAGGATCACGCCAAATATCGCTAGCCCTTATCGCATCATCCTTGATAAGTTGATCAATCAAGATATGCTGGTCAATGGATGGATTAACAGTCACTGTGCCGATCATTTTTCGTTGCTCCTATTCTGTGAATCACACATCACACTTTCCTCGCACAATTGCGCCTTCCTTAATAACTGCAAACTCCAAATCCAAGCAAAAACTAACAATAGAAGAACTATCCAGGTAAACATTAGTGGTAACCAACCTGCTACAACACTAATTAGTAAAACTCCTGCAATAAGAGCACTGCCCAACACCTTCTTTTTTCGATGAATATGATAGGCAGAGTACAGCCCATAGCTATACATACCTGCAAACATAACGAACATTACATATCTCATTACGCCACCCATCATCCAACCTAAACCCAGCATTGATAGTCCGACTGCAATAAGCGGAATCCCAAGCGCACACATCCCACCACACAAAAGACCAGCCAAACCCAGATATCCTAGTTTATGTTTCATAGAATCAGACCCAGATCACACGTCTTACCCGATAAATGGTAAGGGACACTGAACTGTTCCATGCACCAATGGACATGCCACAATAAAACCCGCCACACCTATGAAAGCCCCTCCGAGCCATCCTAGAATTAGACGCCTCTTACCTCTTTCCCTAACACCCTTCAACGTACTCTTAAAAAATTCTCTTTCTGCTAATCTCAATTGCAAACTTGCCTCCTCGATTTCCTTTACATTTAGTTTGTTCATTGAATGATCTCCTATTTTTGTACAACTGTATTTGTATGTATTTTTGTCAGCATCCGTAATTCGTACCGCCTTCGCCGGAGTGACAGCCGTGGGTGGGGGAAGTTCAACCCACGACCGTCTTAAACCAGCGTTTTCACACAACTCTTTTAGTGAGCCATCTCCGCACTTTCTCTGTGCAGCTTTGCCATATCACGAAACTCATCGCGCTGCATCTTGGCATTCGCAATGATCCGCTCACAGTGACGCTTCATAGCCCTCTTTCGCTCACCCACCGTCGCTTTGGGGTTCATGAATTTCATACTTGCTCCAGATATCATGGCCTCGTGTTCTTGGATCAGCGCATCTTGCTCAGTAGCATATTGCTCATAACGAGTCGCCAAGCGTTGATGCTCAGCCATCATTTCGTGCATTTCACCCTCAGCAAATACCGGCATTGCCATCAACCCTGCCAACATTGCTGTTACAACCGACAAACCCACTAGCCTCTTCATTGTTTCCTCCGTTGTTATACATCAACCTGCCTTACCCAAAACTCTAATTTATAATCTGTTTCAGCCCTCCATTTTTTAAGTGCTCTACCCATCGATTACGTTCACGCCGAATTCGACTCAATCGTGACAAGTACATTCACCCTGATGACAACAACATGCGGGGATATCTTCAGCTGCTAATTGCTTATGCGCAGTTTCAATGACGCTAAGCGTATCCTTAATACTCGATGCGAGTACAGCCGTACTCCCAGCTTCAACGCTTAGCCGTTCCGCCTGTTTTTGAATCGTTTCTAGAAGAATTGCTCGCGCACAAGAGTTACAAGGAGGCAACCTTCTAAGCACTTGCTCAAATCGTTCACGGGACTTCTCAATCCGCAAGAGCGATTTACGTAGCTCATCTAAACCTACTCGTCGCCACAAATCGTTTGTATCCAGTTCAGTCATTGATTTTCCTCTCACATCTCAGGATGCGCAGCAAAACGCTCATCTTGAATACCACGATTGAGTTTCCACTCCATCACGCTGCAATAAAGTACTGGAACAATAAACACCGTGATAAGAACAAGAGCCATACCCCCAAAAGAAGGAATCGCCATAGGTACCATCACATCCGAACCACGGCCAGGTGAAGTCAACACTGGGATAAGAGCTAAAATAGTAGTTGCTGCTGTCATCAGACAGGGACGAATTCTTCTTTCAGAGGCGACCAAGGTAGCTTCACGCGCTTCCTGAACAGATTTTATTTCCCGTTTGCTAAACGTCTGATCTAAATAGGTTGCTAAAATGACTCCGTTATCCGTAGCAATGCCAAAGAGCGCCAAGAAACCCACCCAAACAGCAATACTTAAGTTAATTGGATGAATTTGAAAGAGGTCTCGCATAGACACCCCAAAGAGATAAAAATCAAAGAACCACGGTTGGCCATACAACCAAAGCATGATAAATCCACCCGCCCAGGCAACCAACACACCCGAAAAGACGATGATAGTTGTCACTACGGATTTGAACTGAAAGTATAAAACTAAGAAAATCATAAAGAGCGCTAGCGGAAGTACGAGCATCATGCGCTTAGAACTCCTCACCTGATTTTCATAGCTTCCAGCAAAGGCATAACTCACCCCAGAAGGCAAATCAAATTCACCATTATCCATTTTCATCTTTAGATAAGCTTGAGCATCTTCAACCACATCGACTTCAGCAAAGCCTTCTTTCATATCAAAAAGTACATAACTCGTAAGAAAGGTATCTTCGCTCTTGATCACCTGCGGACCTTGAATATAGCGAATTTCTGCAAGTTGAGAGAACGGAATCTGCGCTCCGGTACTTGTAGGAACCAATATGGACTCTAAAGATTCAATAGAATCTCTCAGCTCACGTGAATAGCGCACACGCACTGGATAACGTTCTCGACCTTCAACGGTTGTCGTAACGCGCTTTCCACCAATGGCAATCTCTATCACATCCTGCACATCCCGTATGCGTAGCCCATAACGCGCAATAGCTTCGCGATCAATATCAAACTCAAGATACGGTTTACCGACTACCCGATCTGCAATCACGGCCGAAGCTTCTATAGAAGGTACCTCTTTTAAGAATTTTTCTATCTGTAAACCAACACGATCGATTGTTTCTAAATCTGGCCCCTTAATCTTGACCCCCATGGGAGCCCTCATGCCACTTTGAAGCATCACTATACGTGCTGCAATAGGTTGTAATTTCGGCGCTGAGGTCGTGCCTGGAATTTTAGTAACCGTAACGATTTCTTTCCAGATATCATCGGGCGAGATAATACGATCACGCCATTGCCTGTAGGGTCTTCCTCGCGAATCAGGGATAAGCTGCCCTTCAGAAGTTCGTACAAACTCACGCTTCCAGCGGTCGTATTTAAAGCGCACCTTGCGTCCATTTCTATCCAAAATATATTCAGGTTTGTAATTAATAACGGTCTCAAACATAGAAATCGGTGCTGGATCTAAAGAAGTTTCCGCTCTACCCAGCTTCCCTACAACTGAATCCACCTCTGGAATACCTCTTATAGCCATGTTCTGCTTCTTAATGATATCGAGCGCTTCACCAATGGAAGCATGTGGCATAGTTGTTGGCATAAAAAGATAAGAACCTTCATCCAACGGAGACATGAACTCTTTACCTAAACCAGGCAAAGCAGAACTCACCCAAGAAACAGGCGGATTGTGTCGAATAAATTTGGGGACAAAACCAAACACACTATCGAACCCCAACCAGGCTGTAGCACCAAACAACATAGCAACAGTTGGAATTAGCAGAAACTTGAGTTTATTAGCTAAACACCAACCAAGCAGCGTAGTGTAATAGCGCTGAAAGACATGAAAACCCCACAAAAGACCACCGATCATCAAGGCTACGAAAGCAAAATTCACTAGGATACCCTTGTCAGGACCAAGCGGTACCCACTGACGCGATAAGGTAAGTGCAACAACGAGTACGGTAAGCCAGTTTAAAATCAGGGGGAGCCGTGGCTGCATATTTTGAGGCAGCTTGTCTTTGAAGATATTAAGCAGCCCAATACCAATAACTACAGTTCCGACGAGCAGTGAGTATTTCACGAATAAGAAAACCCCAGCTGTCGTAATAATAATTCCTCTTAGTTTATGTCTGCTCGCAACACTCC
>JAJDCC010000017.1 GCA_029261015.1 Candidatus Omnitrophota bacterium
CATCGAACCTGCAAAAAAAAGGGCCAAACCGATAATCGGTGTGGCCAAATCATGTGTGATGCTGTAATGCAAAAGTGCCAGTGTCACCGTAAGCATAGCAATCGAAACACCCGTCCACTCAAGCATGGTGTGAACCAACTGCCCCGTTACAGGGTCTTCTGACATACTGAAACTCACACCAAATAAATTAAACAAACATGGCACCGCACAAACGGCGGCAATGCCAAGAATGACAGAATCTGGTAAATCAACTCGCTGCTTCAGCGTAGAGCTCATGTGTCCCTCAAAATTCAGGTTTTCCTACATATATAAAAAAGCGTACCTGATAAGAAACCCCTATGGCTATGGCATTTTAAGCAATTTGACCAAATATCACATTTACAGCCATACTTTAACTCAGACAGGGAGAGCGCATGTCGAGTTCAAAAGTTAATATATTAGTACTTGAGGATGACCCTCAAGACATTGAGTTCCTAAAAATTCAAGTGGATGAAATTCCCCGCTTAAAACTGTGGGTGACAACTCGTATCTCCGATGCTGAGTTCATCCTAGGAAGACAACCCATCGACATCATACTGACCGATCTTGAACTTCCTGATGGAGAAACTTTAAGCACCTTCAATAAACTTCACACAGATTTTCCTAATATCCCAATTGTCATCTTAACTGGAATGGACGATGAAACCCTAGCACGTAAAGCCATTAAAGATGGTGCTCAAGACTATTTGATTAAAGGTGAGACCGATGGAAAGCTGCTTGACCGTGTGATTCAACATGCCCTTGAAAGAAAACAATCCGAAGAACGCCTGGATGCCATGCACCACCAAGAACTTGAATCTGCTCGTTTTGAATCCGTGGGTCGCTTAGCTAAAGGGGTTGCCCATGAAGTCCTCAACCCCATCAGCATCATTACTATGGCAGCAGAAACACTGCTTGAAAATCCCGAACTTGATCCGATTAAGCGCGGACAATTGATCAGTGAAATTTTAGATGCCTCATCGCGCTGCAAAAAAATTGCCAATGGCATGCTGGATTTTTCTACACACCATGAACTCAAATACGAAAAAACCCCCTTACATGAACTGATTGATGGGGCTCTGGATTTCTTAAGGCATCACTGGCAAAAACAAGAAGTTGAAATCGTACGCTGCTATGAAAAAGCCTCCTTTTCTGACCTGCGTTTAGACCCCATTATGATGCGCCATGCACTGGTGAACCTGTTCACCAATTCACTTGCAGCCATGCCTGATGGGGGTCGCTTGCAAATTTGCACCCTACTGGATGATGAGAAAAATCAAATCCACATCACAATCAGTGATACAGGAACCGGCATTCCCAAAGAGTACCTCAACAAAGTTTTCGATCCCTTCTTTACGACCAAAAACCAATGGAAAGACCTAGGATTAGGCCTTTCTGTTGTCAAACGCATCATCGCTTCGCATCAAGGTAAAGTGCATATCGACAACGAACTCGATGAAGGCACCTGCGTTACGCTCACTCTTCCGCTATAAAAAGTGTGACAGTCCTCATTTTTGCCTATAATAGGCCTATGCGAATTCTTATAGTCTTAGTGTTAGCCTTAAATCTCAGTGCTTGTACCCCGGGTATGCATCGCCGTTCATTTGTTCCGGCAGATACGTGGTATCCCTTCAGCTTGCCGAATGATTTGGATAAGGACTCACCTGCTAACCTGGGTAAACTCGTTCTGGATGCGCCCGCTGGCCGCCATGGCTTTGTCACCAGCAATGAGGACCAACTGACGTTCACCAATGGCGCACCGATCAAATTTTGGGGCACTAATCTTGTAGGAGAGGCTGCGTTTCCAGATAAAGCACAAGCTGAATGGTTAGCAGATCGCTTGGCTTTCTTTGGATTTAATGCTGTGCGCTTCACGCGTCTTGATCAGGGTTTTGCCCCTAAGGGCATTTTTATTGACCCTTCCCCGGCCTATTTGGATTGGCAAATGAAAGAAACCGGTTTTGTCAGTCAAGAACAGCTACGCAAACTGGACTACCTGATTTATTTGTTAAAACAGCGTGGCATCTACACCACCTTCAATTTACTTTCAGCGCGTCGATTCTCACGCGCCGACCATGTCATGTATACCGAACGACTAGGCGAAGCCGCTCGTCCAATCTCGGTGTTTGATAAACGCATGATTCAGCTTCAAAAAGACTATGCGCGTGGTTTATTGACCCATAAAAACCCATATACCGGCCTCACTTATATTGATGATCCCGCTGTGGCCCTCATTGAAATCAGCCACAACAATTCACTGTTGAGTGCGTGGGAAGATGAACTCCTTGATGTCAAGCCCCTCACTGAACCCGATGGTCCTATTCCCAAGTTCTACCAAAAAAAACTCGACCAACTGTGGAACGACTGGTTGTCCTATAAATACGTCACGGTCAAACGCACCATCGTCAACTGGGCCCTGCATACCGTTTATGGCAAAGAAACCCCTATCCTCTACGAAGACCACGATTGGTCGCTGCGTCAAAAAGGTGACGCCAGCGCGTTAATTGAAAAAACACCCGAAACCACCGTCTTTCGCATCAAAAAAGTCGGCACAGAAGACGAGCACTTAGAATACCGCCGCATCAATGTATCCTTTGAAGCCCACAACAGTTATGTCTTTAAGTTTCACGCCAGTGCCCCTAAACGCACCCCTGTCACTTTAGTGGTTCAGGATTTTATAGATGGTTTCCCCTATGAAATTTTACGCCAAACCGTTTTTGTTGAACCTCAAGAACAGACATTTTCGGTTCCGTTTAATATCAAAAATAAAACCGAAGAGGCCCAAGTCTCTTTGCTGCTAGGTAGCGCGCCTGGGGACATCACCTTTAAAGGAATTACCGTTAAACACATTGATACCCTGCAATTCATAGCGGATGAGCAAAACAAAGACAGCTTCACCTTTCATCGCCCCTTACATAAGTACCAAGACTTTTATCCACCCCGCATGATCGAAGACATGCGGGCCTTTTATCAATCACTGCAAAAAGACTATTTCACGGAAATGGCTTTGTTTCTGAAAAATGAATTGCATGTGCGCGTGCCCATTACGGGTATTGGAGGTTATCAGGAAATTGAAGATATTCCGGCCCAAAAAGCCTGTGATTATATTGGTATCCAAACCGAATGGGACAAACCGCGTACCGATGCATCCGGAAAAGCCCTCAAACTGCACAAGCGCTCTGTACTTGCCGATGAGCATTTGCATTACATCGAAGAGTTGCGAAAACATGGCGAGTTTCCAAAACCTGTTGTCATCACTGAATGGCACTCAAGCTTTCCCAATCCACATCGCTATGAAATGCCTCTATTGATGGCACAGATTGCGTTGCAGGAACGTTGGGATGGAGTTTTTCAATATGCTTTCACTGAAAAGCTGCCAGAGAACTTGCCCACCTCACAGATTAACAATGCGTCTGACATTATAGAAAACCCCCAACAGCTGATTCTGTCTGCTGTGGGCAGCGTCTTGTTTCTGAAGGGACGCTATCCTCGCACCACTTATAAGCACAGCATGATGAAACTCATTTCTCCACAAGTCGAAACGCTGATCGGTCGCATCAAACACCGCAACTACCAAATGGGCTCACTCACCATCACCCCAGAAGATGATGGCTCTGTCAGTCTAGTGGCCTTAGACGGCAAAACCCTGCTGGATTCTCAGTCTATGTTGTTGATCCCCATGAGTGATATTCAAAACCATGGAAGCACCTGGAAAGACTCTACCCACTTTGACTGGGGCCAAGCCCCGACGGAATTACAAAACATGCAGGTCATGATTTCACCTGATTACGCCACCAGCCCCAAGCCCATGGCTTTAGATGCTCAAGGTAAAGTCACGCCCCACCCCAACAACCCCGAGTTTGCCCCATTGCAGCTTAATCGCAGCAACCAAGTCCAAAGCCCTTGGTATTGGGTCACCACTCAAAACAAATAGTCCGATAGAGGTATTCTTTCTTAAAACAATCGTTTAAATATCACCTTGTCAATTGTTACCATGTTTCTATAATAGAGTGCATGGAGGCACTCATGAAAAAAGCACTTTTTAGTTTTGTTGCAACAATCGCTGTCTTTACCTTTCTCACATCAACCGCTCACGCAGATTTTGAATTCTATACTGTTGACGCACCGGGTAGCACCACACAAAAAACATCCTTCAATTTTAATGAACAACCTTATCTGTATGTCATGGTGCCTTTTGTGCCACAGCAAAAAATCATCAATTCATTTTGGATTGCCCCGAATAGCAGTGTCAGCTTTGCTGGTATTGGTCCTAATGGCACCGGTGAAAATTGGTTAACCCCTGCCAGCTGGAGTCCACAGGTAGGAGAATGGACCGTAAACGGCAATGCTTTTTATGCAGATGGAACCAGCTTCACAGGGCAAACACACTTTACCGTAACGCCTGAGCCAACCAGCATGGCGCTGTTCTTAACAGGCGGTTTAGCTTTAGGTGTCGCGCGTCGTCGCAAAAAGAAAAAGACTTTAGTTTCCTAAAGTCTTAGCAGTTTAAAAAAACGGAAGTCTATTAGGCTTCCGTTTTTTATTGCCCAAATAGCATAGCGCGGGCATCCGAATGCGTTGAGCCATATAAATCTTGCACAAATCGCCTCATGAGTTCTCTCCCCTTGCTGATCCCTGCATCAGAATACTCAATGCCATCCTTAACATCTAAGCGAATGAGCATACCCGTCTTTGATTGCTTTAAAAGCCCTGCAACCATTTGATCCACTTTAACCCAAAATGTCTTATGATAGTGCTTCTGATCAATCACCAGCCAATAAGCGACCAGCTTGTCATGCGGCTCTACAGAACCTCGCACACCCCGTATAAAAATCAGCTTGGCCATGAGGGTGCGCCCGCCATCTAAAGGAATACTCAGCGGTTCTAAAAAATCGACTTCATTTCCCCCCGAACGATGACAACTTTCTGGAAAGTGAAAGCTGAAGTTTTTTCGCATGTCACTGCTGTATTCTAAAATGAAATCCACATTATCCTGATTGCGTTGATAGTATTTCCGCACCAGGAGTTCATTGATGGATTGCCACTGATCCTGATAATTCGACATGTCATAGGAAATGCTTTTCCACCGTGGCAACTCAGGAGGCAATTCTTTAGGGATCAACTGAGACAATTGAATTTTTTCACTTGGCGCTACCTTTTCAATGGGATTCAGCTGCACAAAAGCAAACGCCCCCAACATCAGCGCAATCATGCATACATCGCGAAGCCTACCCCGGTTCATCGCACACCTCGCTTAGCATCTTGGTGCAGTAAGAGCTGAGTGAGGCCCACCAAACACAGAGTCGTGATCGCAAATAACACGAGTCCTGAAAAATCATGAAAAAAGCCTTCTGCCATTTCATGACCCCAATAATTGGCAATTAACCCGGTGAGGCAAATACGAAAGATGTTGGCCAGCACTGCAATGGGCAGTGTGGCAATAAAAATTGTCCACTTTTTCACAATACTGGTGTCCTGAACATACACCCAAACCGCCGAAAGCGACATTAACGTCACAATCGAGCGAAAACCACTGCAGGCATCTGCAATAAATAACTCATGATCAGCTACTTTTAAGATGACACCATAGAGCTCAACAGGAATATGCATGACATTGAGCACCGCATAACTGCCCTGGGCTGCGATTTGTTTCAAAGGAAAGGTGATCCAATCAATTAAAATACTGGGCGGCGGAATGAGAAAAACCAGATAGGCAATCGGAAAAACCAAAAGCGAAAAGGAATCCTGAGTGAAGCAAAGACGCAATATGCCCCAAAACACCAACACAAAGGCAGCGGCCTCTAAAAACATAAACGCGTTGACAGCAGCATACACATACAGCAACAGACCTAACACAAAAGGTAATGTGCCAGCAAAATGCCAGTCTGTGCTTTTATGTAAAGCCGCTTTTTTTGACCAAATGATATAGAGCGAAATAGGCAGGATAAAATATGCGTGCGAAAAGTCGGCTGATTGCCACCCCATGGTGATGAGGCGATAAAATGTTGGTGCAAAGGTAATGCTTAACGCAACACCAATCAATAACTCTAAAATGTTTAATTTATGTACGCGGGTGTTCAGTAGATCGCCTTAAAATTTTTACGATACGCTCAGCAGTCTTCCCATCCCAGTATTTAGGAATTGAGCTAGCTTTTAATCGTCCGGCTAAAAGCGTATTGAGCCCTTTCTCAATCTTACGCAGGCTTCTGCCCACTAAAATATTCGTCCCCTGCTTGAGTGTGGCAGGCCTTTCGGTGTTCTCGCGCATGGTCAAACACGGCACCTTAAGGCTAGTCGTTTCTTCCTGAATCCCTCCAGAATCGGTCAGTACGAGCTTGGATTCCTTAACCAACTTCATAAAGTCCATGTATCCAAGCGGGTCAATCATCACCAAGTTTTCTAAACCTTCAAAACGCTGAGTGAAATGATGCGCATCAATCATCTTCTTGGTACGAGGATGAATGGGATAAATGAGTTTCAACTTATTTGAAACTGCCTCAACTATTTCAAAGGTCTCTGCAATCGCTTCAGGAGAATCCACATTGCTGGGCCTATGCAAAGTCAACACCGCATACTCTTTGGGCTTTAACTCCAGTTTATTGAGAATCTTGGATTGATTAATTTTAGGCAAATTGGCTTTGAGGGTATCTATCATCACAT